>NZ_JBYCLD010000237.1:0-4401 GCF_057473725.1 Mycobacterium sp. TH-M11
CGTCGACCACCTCGGCAATGCGGGCGTCGGGCCGGTCGGTCTTGTTGACCACCAGGATCACCGGCAGGTGCGCGGCCAGCGCCTTGCGCAGCACGAACCGGGTCTGCGGCAGCGGCCCCTCGGACGCGTCGACCAGCAGGACCACGCCGTCGACCATGGACAGCCCGCGCTCCACCTCGCCGCCGAAGTCGGCGTGGCCCGGGGTGTCGATCACGTTGATGACGGTGACGGTTCCATCGGCGTGGTGGCGGTGCACGGCCGTGTTCTTGGCCAGGATCGTGATGCCCTTTTCCCGCTCCAGATCCCCGGAGTCCATGACGCGCTCTTGCGCCTCACCGCGTTCCTGCAGGGCGCCCGACTGGCGGAGCATGGCGTCGACCAGAGTCGTCTTGCCGTGGTCTACGTGCGCGACGATGGCGACGTTACGAAAGTTCACCGGGCGATTCTGCCAGCGCACCCTGTCAATCGCGAAAACGTGAAAGCCACGTCACAACCCGAAGGGCGACTCGGCGGAGAACCTCTCGAGTTCCTTGACGTGCAGTTCGGTCAGCGATTGCAGGCACTGCGCCGCCGTCTCGGTGAGCTGAAGCCGGATCACCCGCTGGTCGCCGCTGTCGCGGACCCGGGTGACCAGGCCGGCCGCTTCGGCGCGCTGGATCAGTTCTCCCGCACTGTGGTGGCGCAACAGCAGATAATCCGCGATGTCGCCGACCGTCGGCCCCCGCGAGTCACCGTGGCCGCGCACCGCCAACAACAACTGGTGCTGCGCGGGGGTGAGTCCAGCCGCTTGCGCCTGGTCGGCGCTCCACCGCTCGAAGCGCCGCAACCGCGTGCGGAACGCAAGCAGTCGCGAATAGACGTCGTCAGGCAGTGGCACGTCTGTAACTTTATGCCGAGCCCCGCCGGCGTGCGCAGGTCAGCTCAGCTGTGCGGTGATCCGAATTTCAGCTACCGCCCCCGGGATGGCCAGTTCGGAGATCCCGACGGCTGTCCACGCGGGATAGGGGGCGGACACGTAAGTGTCCTTGACCGCGATGAAATTCTCCATTTGAGCGGTGAGACCAACGTGGTAGGTGGTCATCTCCGTGACGTCGGCGAAGGTGAGCCCCACCTCGCCGAGCAGACCGCGCAGATTGTCGAACGCCAGGGTGATCTGCTCAGTGGGGTCCTCCGGCACCGACAGGTCAGGCCGGATGCCGATCATGCCCGAGCAGCGCAGCTGATCTCCGACGATGACGGCCGGCGCGTAGTGAAAGTTGGCGTAGATCGGCTTCATCCACTCGGGAATCACGACCTTCATGGTTGCTCCGTCCTAGGTGCCGTTGCGCACCAGCTGATCGGGGCAGTACAACTGGGCGGCGATCCCCACGAACTGGGTTCCGTGCTCGGTCGTCAGGCCGGGGTTACGGGCCTTGAGACCCTCCAAGACGTCCGGGCTCGGTTTGCCCTCGGCGATCAAACCGCACACCAGTTTCGCGGTGATGATGGCCTGGTCAGCGTTGTTGTAGGTGATGCCGGCCGCCCGCAAGGACACCAGGAAAGTGGTGTCGGTTTCGGACGGATCGGCCTGCGCCGGCGCCGCGAAGCAGACACAGCCGAGCGCGCCGAGCAGCGCCGCGCGGATTCTCACCAGCCCCTCCGTTGCGGTCGTGAACCCATCGGCTGATTCCTCCTAGCGACGTCGCGGCTGCGGTAGACGATGTACGGCCGAAACAGATACCCGATCGGCGCGCTAAATGCGTGCACCAGACGAGTGAACGGCCACAGCGCGAACAAAGTCAACGCAATCATGACGTGAACCTGGAAATACAGCGGCGCCTGCAGCATCAGATCGCCCCGCGGATCGAGCGTAAAGATCGACCGGAACCAGACCGAGACCGTCTGCCGGTAGTCATGCGCCTCGCCGTACGCGGTGGTGCCCATCAGGGTGCAGCTCATCCCGACCACCAGCGCGCACACCAGCACCGCATACATCAGCTTGTCGCTGACACTGGTGGCCTTGAACACCGAGCGCTCGGTCCGACGCCGGTAGATCAGCAGTCCGACCCCGATCAGGGTGGCGATGCCGGCGGGCAGGCCCAGGATCAGCGCCTGTAGGTGATAGAGCCGATCGCTCATGCCCAGCGCTTCGGTCCACGACTCCGGGACGAAGAGCCCCATGATGTGCCCCGCGATCACCACGAAGCTGCCGAAGTGGAACATCGGGCTGCCGATCCGCAGCAGCTTGGACTCATATAGCTGCGACGAGCGGGTGGTCCACCCGAACTTGTCGTACTTGTATCGCCACCAGGTGGCGACGCCCGCGACGGCCAGCACGAAGTACGGCACGATGTCCCACCACAGCTCCGCGGGGCTGATCAGGGTGACGTCGGTCATCGGGTCGGCACCGTCGGCATCCCGAGCGAAACGGCTGCCGTGAAAGGTTGAAGCCCAACGGCTTCCGCCGGCGGCCCGGATGCCATCAGCTGACTCACGTCCTGCACCTCCTGATCGGTTGCCGCCGGGAGCGTCTCGCAGACTGCGCCCACGGCGAAGGCATACGGCGACCCCGCCTCGCTCAACGCACGGTGCAGGACATCGATCGGCGTGCGGTGCGCCAGCAGCAGCCGACGTCCGGCCTGCGGGTCCACCGTCGCGGCGAACTCCAGAACCACCGGCAGGTGGTCGGGGGCCTCGCCCACCGGCGGCTCGGCGCCGGCCTCGCGGTAGGCGGTGGCGAAGGCCAGCATCTGCATCCCACGGTTGCGGGTGTCACCACCAGTCCAGTAGGTCAGAAACATCGTCGAGCGCCGCCGCATGTCGAAGGTTTCGACGTAGTCGACGGCGGCGGTCATCGGGTCAGCTGCGCGCAGCGCGGCGACCGTGCGCCGCAACAGATTCGCCGCCGGCGCGTCGGCGTGGGCGAGCAGTGCCTCGACGGTGTCGAGCCGCTGGGGCAGTTGCTCGTCGGGGTAGGACAGCAGCAGCGACGCCGCCTGCCACACCGCCCGGTCGGCGGGTCCACCGGGCGGGCGTCGCAGGGAGTGAATGAATCGCTTCACTGATGCTCCGGGAACATCTCCGGCACGGCCCGCTCGCCGCCACCCCAGTTGAGCAGGTTGGTCCGGCCCCGCGGCCGCTGCGCGTGCCCGTTCTCGACCAGATGGAACGACGTCTTCGCGACGTCATCCGCGCCCACAAAAGGATCCTCCTCATACCCCTGCGGTCCGCCGGTGATCGAGCAACCCAGGTGTTCGAGGTCGTGTGCCTGCTGGCTGTAGGCGGTGGGAATCACATAACGCTCTTCGTATTTCGCGATCGCGAGCAGGCGGTACATGTTGTACATCTGTTCCTCGGTCATACCGACCGAGGCGGGTATGTGCGGCTGGGTCTCGCGGCCCAGGCTGATGTCGCGCATGTAGGAGCGCATCGCCGCCAGCCGACGCAACACATCCTCGATCACGCCGGTGTCGCCGGCGGTGAACAGCTCGGCGAGATAGGCCATCGGGATACGCAGCGCGGAAAGCGCCCCGAATAGGTTGCCCAGGTCTTCGCCGTCGTGCCCGTCCCGGCTGACGGCATCGACCACCGGAGACAGCGGCGGGATGTACCAGACCATCGGCATGGTCCGGTACTCCGGATGCAGCGGCAACGCCACCTTGTAGGTGTTGATCAGCGCGTAGATCGGCGAACGCTGCGCGGCCTCAATCCAAGCATCCGAGATCCCCTCGGCGCGTGCGCCCGCGATCACCTGCGGGTCGGTCGGGTCCAGGAACACCCCGCACTGCGCCTCGTACAAGTCGGTGTCATTGTCGATCGAAGCCGCCTCAAGCACCTTGTCGGCGTCGTAGAGCACCAGGCCGATGTAGCGCAGCCGGCCCACGCAGGTCTCCGAGCACACCGTTGGCAAGCCGACTTCGATACGCGGGTAACAGAAATGGCATTTCTCGGCCTTGCCGGTCTTGTGGTTGAAGTACACCTTCTTGTACGGACATCCCGACACGCACAGCCGCCAACCACGACAGCGGTCCTGGTCGACCAGCACGATGCCGTCTTCTTCACGCTTGTAGATGGCCCCGGTCGGGCACGACGCCACGCACGACGGATTCAGGCAGTGCTCACAGATCCGCGGCAGGTAGAACATGAAGGTCTCTTCGAACTCGCTTTTGACCTGGTCACTGACCTTCGCCAGGATCGGGTCGTTGACCAGGGTCTCCGGTGCCCCAGCGAGATTGTCGTCCCAGTTGGGCCCCCACTCGATCTTCATCGGTTCGCCGGTGATCGAACTCTTCGGCGCCGCAACCGGAATGGTGTCGCCCAGCGGCGCAGCGGTCAGGTTCTCGTAGTCGTAGGTCCACGGCTCGTAGTAGTCCTTCAAGCCAGGCAGGTTGGGGTTGGCGAAGATGTTCAGCAGCTTGTGCA
>NZ_JBYCLD010000238.1:0-4223 GCF_057473725.1 Mycobacterium sp. TH-M11
CTGACTAGATAAATCCGATCCTCAACGCATGGGACGCCGACGGCTGGTGGTCGCAGGCGCGATGCTCAATTGTGTTTCATCCCGGCGGCCGCCGCCTCGCGCAGCGCCGCAACGCGGTCGGCCATCGTGCCCGGCCCGTTGAACAACGCCGAGCCTGCGCAGAAGACTGTTGCGCCGGCGCGTGCGGCGGCCCCGATCGTCGCGGCGTTGATTCCGCCGTCTACCTCCAGCTCGACTTCCAAACCGCGGCGGTCGATTTCGGCGCGGGCCGCGGCGATCTTTGGTTCCATCGCCGCTAGATACTGCTGGCCGCCGAAGCCCGGGGCGACCGTCATCACCAGTAGTAGGTCGGACAAGTGCAGCACGTTTGTCACCGCCTGCATCGGTGTGGCGGGATTCAGTGCGACACCGGCCCGCGCGCCCAGATCGCGAATCGCAGAAAGTGTGTGAGGTAGGTGCCGAGTCGACTCGGCGTGCACGATAACGATCTCGCAACCTGCTTCGACCCATCTCGGCAGCATCGGGTCTGGATCGTCGACCATCAGGTGCGCTTCAAAGCCGAGGCCCACATGCCTGCGACTGGCGGCGATAACGTCGGGCCCGAATGTCAAGTTGGGCACGAATCGGCCGTCCATCACGTCCCATTGGATCCGGTCGACGCCCGCCTTCTCCAGTTGCTTGACTTGCTGGCCGAGTTCTGAAAAGTCCGCTGGCAGAACAGAGGCGACGAGTATCGGTGTGCGCATTCATCCCACCTCCCGGTCACCAGCAGTGCTGGGACTGATTCACACCTTGGATCGGTGCGGGGTCTCGCGTCGGTCTGTCGATGGTGAGGACTTGGACCGCGCCCAGTGCACGCTGCGGCTACCGGGTCAGGTGATGCGCCGCCAGGTCGGTCAAAACCGCTGCGGGATGGACAAACTCCAGCCTTGCGATGGTGACCGCGGCGTTGGCGACGGCGTCCAGCAGTGGCCGGCACCGAGCGTCTGCGGGATGAGTCGGCCGGGACGCGGGCGGCGGGCGGGTTCCCGGTGAAAAAAGGCCACCACCGGTGCTCAGCGGACGCCACCGTGCGCGGGAGTGGCTGGCTTCAACGCGAGGCGCAGCAAAGGAGTGTAGAGGCGGATTAATTCATCATGCGTCATAGAGCAGACCGGTTCGAGATGCAGGATGTAGCGCGTCACGACTAGGCCCGCGATCTGCCCGCAGAAGGCGGCGGCCCGTTTGTGGGCGTCTGCTCCGCCTATCCGGGTTGCGACCTTGTCGATCATTTCCCGTTCCACCATCTCCTTCACCAGACTTGCCAGCGCCGCGTCGTGGGCGGCACCGGCTATCAACGCGCGCAGCGGCGCGCCGCTATCAGGCTCTTCCCACAGTGCAAGTAGTCCTTGCAAGGTGCGCTGGGCAAATGTGGCGGGATCGCCCTCGGCGGCAACTCGGTCGATGACGTCGGCGGGGTTGGCCGACAAGGCGAGGGCTTCGCTGATCAGCCCTCTCTTCGCGCCGAAGTGGTAACTGATCAGGGCGAGGTCAACACCCGCCTCGGCGGCGACGGATCGTAGGGTGACGGCCTGATATCCGCCCTCCAGGAACCGTCGGCGGGCCACGTTGAGGATCTGGTTGCGAGTATCGGGTTTGCCGGCTCTGCGTCCCCGAGGGCCCGAAGAATTCATTACAGTTGATATTCTATGCCGACCCGGTCATTGTGTTGGTGTTCGCACCACACGAAAGGTTTTCGTCTTCGTGCCCAGCAGCACTTCACCCGACCAGACTCGGGGCCCTACGCTGCATGAGGGAGCCGTCCTGGAGATCACCCTTCCCGCGGTGGGCACCGTTGGTCGCGGCGATGGCCTCGCGAGAGCGATGGTGCGACTCGTCATCGAAAGGCTAACGGGTGAAGGGATTTTCAGCTAGCGCCCTGGTCAGACGAGGGTGGATGCTGCTGGTCGCCGTGGTCGTCGTCGCGGTTGCGGGGTTCAGCATCTACCGGTTGCACGGTGTCTTCGGCTCGCACAACCAGGCTTCGGCCGGCAGCGGCATCTCGAATGAGATCGTCGCCTTCAATCCTAAGGAAGTGGTCCTTGAGGTCTTTGGCGCGCCCGGGACCGTGGCGACCATCAACTACCTGGATGTCAATGCTCAGCCGCAGAAGGCCCTCAACATGACGCTGCCGTGGTCGTACTCGATAAGGACGACTCAGCCCGCGGTCTTCGCCAACGTGGTGGCGCAGGGTGACAGCGATTCCATCGGCTGTCGCATCACCGTCAACGGTGTGGTCAAAGACGAAAGGACGGTCACCAAGGTGAACGCCTATACCTTCTGCCTGGACAAGTCGTCATGAGCGACCATCGCGTGCGGCGGCCCTTCTTGGCGCATACCATCCGTCGGCTTTCGGTACCGATTCTGCTGCTCTGGGTGGGCATCGCTGTCGTGACGAGTGTTGCGGTCCCGCGATTGGAGGAGGTCGGAAAGGAACAGAATGTGCCGCTGACTCCCGCAGATGCGCCATCGATGCAGGCGATGAGACATATTGGCCGAGTGTTCCACGAGTATCACTACGACAGTGCGGCCATGATCGTCCTGGAAGGCGATAAGCCCCTCGGTGATGACGCCCACCGGTTCTACGACACGCTCGTGCACAGGCTCTCACAGGACACCAAGCATGTGGAGCACGTCCAAGACTTCTGGGGAGATCCGCTGACAGCGGCGGGCGTGCAAAGCGCAGACGGCAAAGCGGCCTATGTTCAACTGTATCTTGTCGGCAATCAAGGCGACGCTCGTGCGAACGAGTCCGTCATGGCTGTTCGCGATGTTGTTGAACACACGCAGCGACCGAAGGACGTCAAGGTATATGTAACCGGCGCGGCCCCGCTCATGGCGGATCAGTTGAACGTGGGCGGCAAAGGAACCATAAAGGTCACCCTGATAACTCTGCTGGTGATCGCGACGATGTTGCTATTTGTGTACCGTTCTGTGGTCACCATGATCCTGGTGCTTCTCACGGTGCTTATCGAGTTGGCCTCGGCTCGCGGAATTGTCGCGTTTCTTGGAAACTCCGGGATCATCGGACTTTCGGTGTACGCGACTAATCTGCTCACGTTGTTGGTCATCGCCGCTGGAACGGATTATGCGATATTTGTGCTCGGCCGTTATCACGAGGCGCGGCTGGCCGGGCAGGATCGGGAAACGGCCTTCTACACCATGTATTACGGGACCGCCCACGTCGTTTTGGGCTCGGGCCTGACCGTCGGCGGCGCGCTGTTAAGCCTGGTTTTTACCCGGCTGCCTTATTTTCACAGCCTCGGAGTTCCCTCCGCGCTAGGCATCTTTGTTGGGCTTTTGGGTGCGCTCACCTTGGCCCCCGCCGTGCTTACCGTGGGCAGTCGTTTCGGTCTCCTTGAGCCCAAACGCACGATGAGAACTCGGCTATGGCGGCGGATCGGCACGTCCATCGTGCGTTGGCCCGGACCTATTCTTACCGCGACGTGTGCATTAGCCCTCATCGGGCTGCTCGCCCTACCGTCGTACAAGACAAGTTATGACGTTCGGCCCTATATTCCCGCCACCGCCCCGGCCAATATCGGCTACGCGGCCGCCGAGCGGCATTTTTCTCCGGCTCGGCTGAATCCCGAAATGCTGATGATCGAGGCGGATCATGACATGCGTAATACGGCCGACATGATCATCCTGGACAGGGTGGCCAGAGCCGTCTTGCACCTCCCCGGTATCGCGGGGGTGCAGACCATAACCAGGCCGTTGGGAACGCCCATCGACCATAGCTCGATACCGTTTCAGGTCAGCATGCAAAGCGTCGGCCAGGTCTTGAACCTGACATATCAGCAAGACCGCGCGGGCGACCTGCTCAGGCAGGCCGACGAGCTGGGGAAAACGATCGACATCTTGAAACAGCAGTATGCGCTGCAGCAGGAGCTCGCCGCGGTGACCCACGAGCAGACCGAAAGTACTCATGAAACGGCCGCCACATTGAGCGCTTTGCGAGATAAGCTCGCGAATTTCGACGATTTCCTTCGGCCCATCCGCAGTTATTTCTACTGGGAACGGCATTGCTACGATATCCCCAGTTGCGCTGCGTTCAGGTCCGTCTTTGACGCGCTCGACGGTCTGGACCGGCTCAGCGGCCAGCTGCAAAGCCTCGCCGAAACTCTGGCCAAGCTGGATGCGATCCAGCCGAAACTGGTGGCGCTGATACCCGACCAGATCGA
>NZ_JBYCLD010000239.1:0-5114 GCF_057473725.1 Mycobacterium sp. TH-M11
GTGTGAAGTCGCCGACCGGACCGGTCGACGCCGATTCCGGACGCGAACACCAAGGCCCCGCCCAGGTAGCCGGCACTGACTGTGACCCCGTAACCGAACGCGGTGGCGACGATCCCGCGGCCGTACCGTCCACGACGCCTGTTCAACCACGACAAGATGTAGAAAACCGTCGCCAACCCGTTCAACGCACCGTGCACCAGACCGATACGGCGGTCTTCTTCGTGTGTGTGTTGCCAATCCGCAGCGCCGGTGACAGCCGAACCCAGGCTTGCCAGGATCCCGAGTCCCAGCGCGCGCGTCGCGGCGGATCGCGATGCGTCAGCGGTAGCCGCCGTGGACCGGCCGGGCAGCAAACTCAGCGCGTCCAATCCGAGTGCGGTTCCGATCGCACCACTGGCCAACGACGCCAGTGGTGGATGGGCGGGATGTCCCAGCCACACGCCGTTTAGTGCGTTGACGATGCGATCCCGGCTCTTGCCCAGCGCGTTGAAAGCGACACCCAGCAGGTGCTCGAGGCGATAGCTGGGCCGATCGAGCCATTCCTGCCGCTCGATGAGGGAGAGCAACCACGCCCCCGGAGCCCGCGACGGGCGTTCCGCAGACACTTCAACCACGGTATCGGTCCTTCCTCACGTGCGATGACTGACGGACCCGACGCCCGCTGAGTCCCAGAATAATTACAAGTCAAATCATCGGCGACACCGGCATCCGAAACTGCATCGTAATCGAAACGGGACGCGGCTACCGGGCAGCGCCACTAGCTCAGCAGCCAGATCATCCAGCAATTATTCTGATACCCCAACAATTCTGAGATATGTTGTCGAACAATTACTTCAGATACTACTATGGTGCTTATAGCAAATCTTTAGCGGCCGGCGCGCTGATGCCGATCGTCGTGCATTCCACACCCCGGGTCGAAGTCCCATTACCCATCACACGGTGCAGTTTTTACAACTACGCGTTCAGGCGCCACGCTCGGTCGGCGCGACATCTCCGACGCGGCCATCCACGAGCTCCGCGCCGGGCAAGGTGTCGAGTTCCGGCGACCAAGATTCGCCGGCCGTCCGGCCGTCGGTCATGTGGAGCGGTCGTGCATCCTTTAGCCATGACGGTGGATGCCCTGCTGCAATCGGTCCCCCCACTGGCCGTGTACGGCATGGTGGGCGGCGTTGTCGGCCTCGAAAGCCTGGGCATCCCGCTGCCCGGCGAGATTGTGCTGGTCAGCGCCGCATTGCTGTCATCGCGCCACGAGTTAGCGGTCAATCCGATCGGGGTGGGCGTCGCCGCGGTGTTGGGAGCGGTGATCGGCGACTCGACCGGTTACGCGATCGGACGTCGCCTGGGGCTGCCGCTGTTCGACCGATTGGGTCGCCGTTTCCCAAACCATTTCGGTCCCGGGCACGTGCTGTTCGCCGAGCGCTTGTTCGATCGCTGGGGCGCGCGGGCGGTGTTCTTCGGGCGTTTTATCGCGCTGCTGCGGATCTTCGCCGGGCCGTTGGCCGGGGCCCTGAAGATGCGGTACGACAGGTTCCTCGTCGCAAACCTCTCCGGGGCGCTGTGCTGGGCCGGCGGGACGACGGCGCTGGTGTACTACGCGGGCATGGCCGCCGAGCGATGGCTGACGCGGTTCTCCTGGGTCGCCTTACTCGTCGCTATCGCGTGCGGAGCGGCCGCGGCAATGCTGCTGCGCGAGCGGACATCCCGCGCCGTCGCCGAACTCGACGCCGAACACTCCGATGAGTCCGACTCCTCCGCCGCCTAGGAATTGTTAAGAATTCAACTTTTCCGCAATGATTGCGAACCCTTTGCAGCTGCACCCAACAGCCAAGTAGCACAGACTGCAATCCAATTGCAAAACTGGACAAATCAGTCAAAAAGCGGCGCCCGAAGTGGCCTAGTTTACCCACGGTGACCTGTCTGGCCGAGAGTCGGCGACCAGGCCAGGGCCCGACACGCCTACGGCTGGCGCTCTGTAGTGAAACTACATGTCAAAGATCACCTTTCAGGCCTGGTGCGCCGGTCTCCCGACATCCGAAAAACAAGGCTTGACCACTGTCGGGATCGCCCACGAGAGAAAAGAAGTTCGCTTAAGTAAATTGCTACTCACACGATCCTCATACAAATCTCAGCCACCTTTGTGTGGACACCGCCGATACGCTTCTGTTATAAAAGAATGATCTGCTAATTGACGTCGGTCTTAAGCTTCTAGGGCAGGCATCCATATCGCGGCGCTTGGCGCCCATGGATCAGGAGCACTATGAGCACTTCCCTGATGGCTGATTCATCACTTCATCCCTTGATGCTGAGCAGTCGTTTGATTTCCGAACTGGCACAAGCCCACAGCTCGCTGCGAGCGACCACTGAGCGCAGCGGTGAGGCCGTCATCGTCAGCGCCGGCGGCGAGTTGGACGCTTCCAACGATGCCGCTTGGCGACACCTGCTCAGCGAGGCGTCCGCCGCGGCGGGCCCCCCGGGACCACTCGTCATCGACACCAGCGGCCTGGACTTTATGGGGTGCTGCGCGTACGCGGCTCTTGCCGAGGAGGCAGAGCGCGCGCGCGAGCGTGGCGTCGCGGTGCGACTGGTGAGTCGCCAGTCGGTCGTCACGCGGATCGTCCGTGCGTGCGGTCTGAGCGAGCTGCTACCGGTGGACGTCAGCGTGGACGCTGCGCTGGCCGCCTGCACGCCGTTTGCCGACTGAGACTCAGGTCGGGAGGCCGAAGAGTCGGACCACCCCGTGATCGCGCCCGGCGGTGTAGCGACCGTCAACGGCGACGGCCTGAGCGCTGACGAACGACGCGTCGGAGGACACGAGAAATGCCGCCATCGCGGCGATCTGTGACCACGAACGTCCGGGAACGAGCCCGACCAGCGTTCACTACGGCTCTTCCTCTCGAATTCTCTTGCTGTGCAGTCAGAGTCCGAATTGATCGTCGATGAGGCCGAGCCAGATTTGCGCGACGTCCATCGCCACCTTCTCGCTGATGAACGCGTGTTGCGTGCCGGTGTAGATGTCGCGGAACGCCCGCTCGAGTCGGCTGCCCTCGCGGATCGCGGTGGTGCCGGCCGCCAAATGCGCCCACTCGGCAGCCGCACGCGCGGTGTCGGTGGCGTACACCGCCGCCACCCGCATGTCGGCGCGCAACTGGGGCGTGAGGTCGTGACCGGCATCGACGGCAGCCTCGGCGGTGGTGAAGGCATCGAGGACGAGCAGGCGCGCGGCGCGCCACGCAGCAACGTGGTGGGCAAGCCCTTTCTGGAACGTTTGTCGGGTGGCCAGCGTAGCCATGTCGCTCATCCGCACCTTGGTGGCGGCCAACTCCTCGACGTCGTCGAGCATGCTCTTGGCCACGCCAAGCGCAAACGATGCATGGCCGGCGGCGGTGACCGGCATCAGGCCCATCCGGCCGGCCGCCGAACTCCCGCGCACGGGGTCGCGGACAAACAGCGGGATCGTCCGGCATTCCGGCACGAATACATCGTTGACGCTGTAGTCGTAGGAGCCGGTTCCCTTGAGCCCCTGGACATGCCATCCATCGGTGAACGTGACCTCATCGCGCGGCACGAATGCCACCCGCATCTCCGGGATACCTTCACTGACCCAACGCATTTCCCCGTTGTCCATCGGAAAGAAGCCGGCTCCGATGTAGCTCGAATGCCCGGTGCCGGAACCGAAGCTCCATGCGCCGCTCAGCTGATAGCCGCCGGCGACCGCCGTGCCCTGACCGTTCGGGAAGTACTGGCCGCCGATGGTGATGTGGTTGTTGTTCCGCGTGAATACCTCGGCGAAGCCGTCGTCGGGAAGATACGTCGCGGCCGCAAAAGTCGAGGGCAGGTTGGCGATGCCGATCCAGCCAAAAGATCCATCCTGCCAGGCCATTTCGATCCAGGTGTCGATCATCTCCTGAAATGTCGGCTCAACGCCGCCAGCCGCTTTCGGATTGAACGCGGGCATCAGATCGCACGCCCACATCGCGTCGACGATCACCGGCGACAGTGTGCGTAAACGCTCGGATTCGCCGGCCTCCTCGCGGACCAGATCGCGCATGCCACGCGCCCGATCGACCACCGACACATCAGCCACCGGCGCTAGTCCTCTCGGTCTGCTGTCGTACATCATCGGCGATGAACACCTGGTCGCCTCACCGATCGGCTTCCGGCCATACTTCGCTGGTCGGAAAGACTCCCTGATTGCGGCCCGACCACTCTTTCACCCGTGCCTTCTCCGCGGCCCGCGCTTTGGCTTCCGCCTTCTTGCGCGCCGCGTAGCTGTCGGGATCTTCGTCTTCCTCGTCCTCGGGGTCGTCATCGACTTCGAAGAGGACCTCGTACCACCGTTTGTGGGGCTGCACCCGCGTTTCGACGTCGCCGGTCGGCGTCGCCCGCTTGACCTGAATGTTCTCCAGGCCTGGATCTCGACGGGAAATGAACTCCTCGAGCGCCTCCCCTAGCTCGCGTCCGGTGAGGTTGATGTCTGCCAACGCCCTGCCTTGGTACATAGCCACGCGGGACATCTTGCAACGGAATCGGCACGCGTGCATTCTTTTCCGCTGCGTGGCGTGCCAACGCGCTCACGTCGCGACCGCTGACCTCCTGCCTCAGACCGAAGGCGTGAAGCAGGAGGCCAGCGCGCTTCCGTTTAGTACAGCGGAATCCACACACCGAAGAACCAGAAGCCCCATCCACCAAATGCGGGATTGAACACGGGATTCGCGTTGTACCCGTTGTAGTTGAAGGGTGCGTAATACTGCTGACCCCAGCCGATGTCGTGCGCTGGGCCGTTCCACGGCGTGTTCCAGCCGCCGGGGGGCGGTGGACCGTTCCAGCCTCCCGGAGGCGGTGGGCCATCCCAATTAGGTGGCGGGCCGCCCGGCGGAGGTCCGTCGTTCCAACCAAAACCGCCCTGTGGTGGCGGAGGCGGCGCCCCGTAGCCCGGCGCGTTGAAGCCGTGCGGTGCGTCACGCGGGCCACCCCATTGCGGACCACCCCTGTCAAAGTGACCACGTTGCACGTACGGCGGTGGAGGCGGACCACCAGGGCCACCAGGGCCACCGAAGCCCGGACCGCCCGGGGCACCGGGCCCAGCGGGACCACCCGGGCCTGGGGCACCCGGA
>NZ_JBYCLD010000240.1:0-5238 GCF_057473725.1 Mycobacterium sp. TH-M11
CGGTTGGTCGACGCCGTCGCGGCCCGCTATGCGGGCACTCGCGCGGATGTGCTGCGGCTGGCCGTGCCGCCTCGCCATGCCAAGGTGGAAGGCGAAAAGCCAATGCCGCCAGAGCTTTCCGTGATCGGCGAGGTCGATAGAGCGGGTTGGGAGCGCTACAGCCGCGGCGGGCAGTTGTTGACGGCGCTGGCCGAGACCCGCGCCGCGCGCGCGATCTGGCAGGCGTTGCCCGGCGAACCGTGGGCCGCCCGGTTCGCCGAGGCCGCCGCGCAGACCGTGCAAGCCGGCCGCGCCGTATTGGCGATCGTGCCGGACCAGCGCGACGTCGACACGTTGTGGCGGGCCGCGACGGCGCTGCTCGACGAGGCCGGGGTGGTCGCGCTGTCGGCGGGCTTGGGTCCGGCCGCGCGCTACCGGCGGTGGCTGGCCGCACTGCGGGGCACCGCGCGGGTGGTGATCGGCACGCGCAGCGCGGTATTCGCGCCAGTCAGCGACCTCGGGCTGGTCATGGTGTGGGACGACGGTGACGACACGCTGGCCGAGCCGCGGGCGCCGTACCCGCATGCCCGTGAGGTGGCGATGTTGCGCGCCCACCAAATGCGTTGCGCCGCAGTGATTGGCGGCTACGCCCGCACCGCCGAGGCGCAATCGCTGGTGCGCAGCGGCTGGGCGCACGACGTGGTTGCGGCGCGAGCGGTGGTGCGCGCCGCAACCCCGCGGGTGGTTGCCCTCGACGACGGCGGGTACGCCGAGGAGCGTGATCCGGCGGCGCGCACCGCGCGGCTGCCGTCGGTTGCGCTGCGAGCCGCCCGATCGGCGTTACAGGCCGGGTCGCCGGTGCTGGTGCAGGTGCCCAGGCGGGGCTATGTGCCGTCGCTGGCATGTGCGCGCTGCCGGGCGGTCGCCCGCTGCCGGCATTGCACCGGTCCGCTGTCGTTGGAAGACCGGGGCGGCAGCGCGCCGGTCTGTCGCTGGTGTGGCCGCGCCGACGCGGCGCTGCGCTGCGGTGCCTGCGGGTCCGACGCGGTGCGTGCCGTCGTGGTGGGCGCCCGGCGCACCGCTGAAGAGTTGGGCCGCGCGTTCAGCGGCACGACGGTGATCACCTCGGCGGGCGAGGCGGTGGTGTCCGAGGTCGGCGCTGGACCAGCGTTGGTCGTCGCCACCCCTGGCGCCGAACCGCGAGCCGTCGGTGGATACGGCGCGGCGCTGCTGCTGGACTGCTGGGCGTTGCTGGGGCGGCAAGACCTGCGGGCCACCGAGGACACGCTGCGCCGGTGGATGGCCGCCGCAGCGTTGGTCCGCCCGCGCGACCACGGCGGTGTCGTGGCCATCGTTGCCGAGGCGTCGGTGCCGACCGTGCAGGCGTTGATTCGCTGGGACCCGGTCGGCCATGCGGATGCCGAGTTGGCCGCCCGGGCCGAGGTCGCGTTGCCACCGAGCACGCACATGGCCGCTCTCGACGGCACCGGCGCGGCGGTTGCGGCGCTGCTCGACGAAATTCGATTGCCGGAAACCGCCGAACTGCTCGGCCCCGTTCCGCTGCCGCCGGGCGTGCGGCGACCAGCAGGTGTGGCCGCCGATGAGCCGGTGAGCCGGATGCTGGTCCGAGTCGGCCGCGGGCAGGGGCTGGCACTGGCGGGGGAGTTGCGACGCGGCGTCGCGGTGGTCAGCGCGCGTCAAACCAGCGAACCGGTCCGCGTGCAGGTCGACCCGCTGCACATCGGCTAGGGCCACCGTAGCCAGCAGCACTGAACCCTTGGTCGGCGGTTTCGATCGCCGTGGAACCCCGCCGGTGACTCACGCGAACGTGTGGTCGCGACGGTATCGGGGTACGCGCTCGTCATGCCACTCAACGTGACTCGCAAACTGATCGAGTCACACCTGGAATCCGGTGAGATGACGCCCGGTGAAGAGATCGCCATCCACATCGATCAGACGCTGACCCAGGACGCGACCGGCACGCTGGTGATGCAGGAACTGGAGGCGCTCGGCCTCGACCGTGCCCGCACCGAGGTGAGCGTGCAGTACGTCGACCACAACCTGCTCCAGACCGACGAGAAGAACGCCGAGGACCACGAGTACCTGCGCACCGCCGCGCAGCGCTTCGGCCTGTGGTTCTCCAAGCCGGGCAACGGGGTGTCGCATCCCACGCACATGCAACGGTTCGGGATTCCCGGCAAGACGATGGTGGGCTCGGATTCCCACACCCCGGCCGCGGGCTCGTTGGGAATGCTGGCGATCGGGGTGGGCGGACTCGAAGTCGCGCTGGCGATCACCGGCCGACCACTGCGCATCCGAATGCCCGAGGTGTGGGGCGTCAAGCTCGAAGGCGAACTGCCGCAATGGTGTTCGGCCAAAGACGTGATCCTGGAAATGCTGCGCCGACACGACGTCAACGGCGGCGTGAACCGCATCATCGAATATTACGGCCCCGGCTTGGACCACCTGACGGCCATGGATCGCCACGTCATCGCGAACATGGGTGCCGAACTCGGGGCTACCACCACAGTGTTCCCGAGCGATGCGGCGGTCCGCGAATTTCTGCGCGCCGAGGACCGCGCGAACGACTGGATTGAACTGCTGGCCGATGACGGCGCGGATTACGACCTCGACGACGAGATCGACCTGTCCCAGATCGAACCGTTGATCGCCAAGCCGTCGTCACCGGGCAACGTGGTGCCGGTCCGTGAGGTCGCCGGCGAGCCGATCGCACAGGCGGTGGTCGGATCGAGTGCCAATCCGGGCCTGCGTGATTTCGCGATCGTCGCGGCGATGATCGCGGGACGCCAGTCGTCGCCGGATGTCAGCCTCGACATCAACCCGACGTCGCGAGAGATCCTGACCGATCTCACCAAGATGGGCGCGACCACCGAATTGGTGATCGGCGGCGCCCGGATCCATCAAGCGGGCTGCATGGGGTGCATCGGCATGGGCCAGGCGCCTGCCACCGGGCGCAATTCCCTGCGGACGATGCCGCGCAACTTTCCCGGCCGCTCCGGCACCAAAGAGGATTCGGTCTGGTTGTGTTCACCGGAAACCGCTGCGGCATCGGCGTTGACGGGGGTGATCACCGATCCGCGCGACTGGGCGCGCGACTCGGAAATGGAGTACCCGGACCTCGATCTGCCGGATCAGTCGTCCGTGAACACCGCGATGCTGGTGCCCCCGCTGGACCCCGAGGAGGCCAAGCACGTCGACCCGATCAAGGGGCCCAACATATCCGATCTGCCAGAGCTGCCGCCGTTGCCCAATGAGATCGAGGCCCCGGTGTTGCTCAAAGTCGGTGACAACATCTCCACCGACGAGATCTCCCCGGCCGGCGCGCGGGCGCTGCCGTTTCGCTCCAACATCCCCAAGCTGGCAATGTTCAGTTTCACCCAACTCGACGAGTCGTATCCGGAGCGGGCACAGCAGGCCCGAGAAACCGGTCACCTCGTCGTCGGCGGTGACAATTACGGCCAGGGTTCGTCACGGGAGCACGCCGCGATCGCACCGCGTCACCTGGGCCTGCGGGCCGTCATCGCGAAATCGTTCGCGCGCATCCACTGGCAGAACCTGGCCAACTTCGGAGTCTTGGCCCTCGAGTTCGACGACGCCGACGACTACGACACCATCGACCAAGGCGACACGCTGCGTATCGCGGGTGCCCGCGACCGGCTCGCCGAAGCGGGCACCCTGCAGGTCGCCAACATCACCAAGGACTCGTCTTTCACTGTGCGACATCGACTTTCACCACGGCAGGTCAAGGATGTGTTGGCCGGTGGGCTGATCCCACGGCTGGCCTGCGCTGAGTTCGGCGCCCCAGACGGAGTCGGCTCCTGAGTCGCCGATCCGCACCACCTGCACGATGGCGGCACTGCCCACCAGGATCGCGAGAATCGCGACCGCCACGCCGACCCCGCGCCCCGGTTCGACTCCCCGCATCTCCCGCCGGTGGACCAATGCCAGCACGACGGCAACGACGAGCAGGCCGAGGGAGAAATAGACCATCACGCTGCCGCGGTCGGCGTGAGTGTCCAAGATTTTGCGGTGCTGGTTTTCGTGCTCGTAGAGCCACGCACCGGCGTTCGCGGTGATCGGCGTCACCGCTGCGGTCACGGCGGCGAACGCGAGCACCAGCCATACCAGGTGTCGCCGTGCCGTCGGCCAGAGCGCGCACATGATTTCCAGCAAAGCCGTCAAAGGCGCCAGCACGACCACGGCGTGTACGAGAAGCACGTGGGCGGGCAGTCCCGAAATCGTGGTCAAAGTCATCACGCCCTCCCTAGCCCGGTAAGCGGCAGCGCTTACTTCCTACACTGTGCCGGTGCGTCTTGTCTTTGCCGGTACACCGGAACCCGCGCTACCCGCGCTGCGCAGTCTCATCGAGTCGCCGCGTCACGAGGTGATCGCTGTGCTCACCCGACCCGATGCGGCGTCGGGGCGGCACGGCAAGCCGAAGCCATCGCCGGTGGCCGCCCTCGCGCTCGAGCACGGCATCCGGGTACTGCGACCGGAGCGGCCCAACGCGTCCGAGTTCGTTGCCGAACTGTCGACGTTGCGGCCGGATTGCTGTCCGGTGGTCGCGTTCGGCGCGCTGCTGCGCGAGGACCTGCTGGCCGTCCCGGTGCATGGCTGGGTCAACCTGCACTTCTCACTGCTGCCCGCCTGGCGTGGCGCGGCACCGGTGCAGGCCGCGATCGCTGCGGGCGACACGGTCACCGGCGCGACGACGTTCCAAATCGAGTCCGGCCTGGACTCCGGGCCGGTTTACGGTGTGGTTACCGAGTCGATACGCCCGATCGACACTGCGGGGGATTTGCTTGAGCGGCTTGCGGTTTCGGGGGCCGCCTTGCTGTCGCGGACACTGGACGGCATCGCCGAGGGGGCGCTCACGCCGGTTCCGCAACCCGCGGACGGCGTCAGCGTGGCGCCCAAAATCAGTGTCGAGCAGGCGCGGGTGCGTTGGGACCTGCCGGCCGAATTCGTCGAACGTCGCATCCGAGCGGTCACCCCCAACCCGGGGGCGTGGACCCTGATCGGAGATCTACGCATCAAGCTCGGACCCGTCTACCTCGACACCGACGTCCATAGCCTGCCAAAAGCATTGGAGCCCGGCGATATTCATATCGATCGCCGCAGCGTTCGGGTCGGCACGGCGTCAGGCGCGGTACGGCTGGGGCAGGTCCAGGCGCCGGGCAAGAAGCCGATGACTGCCATCGACTGGGCCAGGGGAGCCCGTCTCGAGTCCTCGATGCG
>NZ_JBYCLD010000241.1:0-10624 GCF_057473725.1 Mycobacterium sp. TH-M11
TCGGTGCCCACCTCGTGCAGCGTGCAGGCGAAGAGGTTCCCGCGGTCGTGGCCGCAGCCGTGCGCGCCGACCGCGGCGAATTCTGCTGCAACGAGCCGAGATTGGGCATCCGAAATACCGCGGCCGTAGCACTCCGGCTCCCAGCTGGGGACCGCCCATCCGGCATCGACGACGAGCTGGGCCCAGCTGGCGCGATCGATGTCGGGATTCCAGTTGGCCGCCAACCAATTTCGGACCTCGTCGCGCAGTTCGTCGTCCGTCATGCGCCGCTCCTCCTCATCGCGCTATGCGTTCTGCATCGTCGCCGGCGGAAGTCATCATGCTCCGATCTGCTGCAGGTAGCGTTCCCGGTGCCAGGACGGGCTTCCCAGCAGCTGGGCGTCACATCGGGCGCGACGCAGATACAGGTGCGCCGGATGTTCCCAGGTGAATCCGATGCCGCCGTGGACCTGGATGTTGGTCGCTGCGACGAAGACGAAGGATTCCGAGCAATACGCTTGCGCCAAAGCGAGATCAGCGATTCGGGAAGGCGCTTGCTCGGCGTACGAACCGGCGACGAAGCGTGCCGCCGATACCGCGGATTCGGCCTCCAGCAGCATGTCGGCGCACATGTGCTTGACGGCCTGGAAACTGCCGATCGCGCGACCGAACTGGTAACGGGTCTTGGCGTACTCGGTGGCCATCTCGACTGCCCGCCGCGCGCCGCCGGCCTGCTCGCTGACCAACGCCAACGCCGCACGGTCGAGCGCTGCCTCGAACACATCGACGCCGGTACCCGGCCGGCCGATCAGCCGGGCGGGGGTGTCGACGAATTGCAGTCGGCATTGCTTGCGGGTCGGATCGACCGTGGTCAGGGGCGTCACGGCCAGGCCGGGTGCACCGGCATCGACGGCGAACACCGCGGGACCGTTGTCGGTCGTCGCCAACACGTAGAAAAGTTGGGCGCAGAGCCCGTCGAGCACGAAGTGCTTGTAGCCGGTGACGTGCCAGGCGTCGCCGACCAGACCTGCTGACGTGGTGATCGTCGCCGGTAACCGGGCCGAGCCGTCCTCGGCGAAGGCGGCGGTCGCGATCAGGTCCCCGGCCGCGATCCGCGGTAACACCGCGTCACACTCGGCGGTATGGCCGGCCTCGGTCAGCAAGCCGGGCACCAGCACGGCCGTCGACAGGAACGGGCTGACCAGCAGCGCTCGGCCCATCTCCTCCATCGCGATGCCCATTTCCACCGGGCCCGCCCCGGCGCCGCCGTGCTTCTCGTCGATCAGCAGACCAGTCAGGCCCATGGCTGCCAACTCACGCCACACGATCGGGTCGAAGCCCGTCTCACCGGCCATCTGCGTCCGCACCTGGGCCTCGCCGGAATAACGCGCCATCAGGTCGGCGACCGCACTGCGTAGTGCCCGCTGTTCGTCGCTCACCGCAAAGGGCGCGCCGGCGGCCATCAGCGCGCGACAGCCAGAGCGGATCGCAGACTCGCGCACTGGCTGGCGAAAAATGCTCTGGACACACCGGCTTTCGGCACTATCAGATCAAAGCCGTGAAATGCTCCGGAGACGACCTCGACCTGGCACGGGACACCGGCCGCGGCGAGACGCTCCGCGTAGGCAAGGTCCTCGTCGTGAAACAGATCGTGGGTGCCGACCCCGATCCAGGCCGGCGGCAATTCGCTCAGGTCCTCGCGGCGCCCCGGAACCGCGACATTCGGGTCGGCGTTGCCGAGGTAGGCCGCCCAGCCGAACCGGTTGCTTTTCGGGCTCCACAGCCGGTAGTTCGGCTTTTCCGGTGTCGAGCCGCTGCGGTCATCGAGCATCGGGTACGCAAGTAGCTGCAGGGTCGGCGATACCTCGCCGCGGTCACGCGCCAGGAACGCCAGCGCGGCCGCCAAGCCGCCGCCTGCACTGGCCCCGCCGATCGCCACCCGAGCCGGATCGACAGCGGGCAGCTTGGCCAGCCAGGTCAGCGCGGCATAGCAATCCTCCAGCGGCGCGGGGTACGGGTGCTCGGGGGCCAGCCGGTAATCCACCGCCGCTACGGTGACGCCGAGCTCACGCGCGAACCGACGGCACACGTCGTCATCCTGCTGAGCGGTGCCGAGGACATAGCCCCCGCCGTGGATCCACAACAGCGCGGGACCCGGCTGCTCGGCGCCGGCCGGGCGGTGCAACCGCACCCCGACACCGGAGCCCAGGATGAGCGACTCCACATCGCGGCTCGATCTGCGCCGTGCCGCCGGGGAAAGTGCTCGAATCAGCTTCAACGAGCGCGGGCCGACCAGCGATCTGGGTGCGAAGCGCGCGACTCTGCTCAGGTCGGGGTGGAAATCAGTGCTCGGCATCGTCTCAGTATGGCCAACGCGAACCGGGCTCGGGTCCCGGGCTCCGCCGCGGACGCGAAAACTCAAGCGCGTCAGCAATATTGGCTCTTCGCTGCGGCACAGGCGCGGCGCGTAGTGTCGAGTGGGCGGGGAAGCTTCTCGCGGATCGCTGCCCAGTTGTCGCCGACCCGAGTATCAGCTGTCTGAGCCGGTCGTTCCCGCTGCTGGGTGATCCTTCCGATCGGGGTGTTGATTCGTCAGATCGACATCGGGCCCTGTGGTGGCGATGAAGTCGTCGAGGATGTCCACCACCGCTGTCGGGGCTTCGACATGAGGGAAGTGCCCGACGCCGGCGAGCACCTCGAGTCGACTGCCCGGCACGGCCTCATGAGCGGCGTAGCCGTGGGCGACGGGAATGATCCGGTCCTGCTCGCCCCAGATCAGCAAAGTGGGTAACCCATGACTGACGTGGATCTTGCCGAGCGCGCTGACCGCCTGGCCTCGGTAGTCCACCACCGAGCGCAACGTCCGCAGGAATGCTCGGCGAGTCGGCCGATCCGACAACGAGCAGTAGGCGCTCCACATCTCGCCGGCGCGCGGTGACTGGATTCCGGCTGAGGTGAGCCACGAACCCAGCTTGTTGCCGAGCTTCAACACCGGCTGCGGTGTGACCACCGGCAGCACCAACTCGGCTCCCGGTGCCGAGAGGATGCGCAATATCCAGTTGAGGTCGGGGCCCAGGCCACCGCTGCTGATGAGAACCAGGCGCTGGCAGTAGTCGCGGTGTTGATAAGCGAACTGCATGGACACCCCGCCACCGAGTGACTGACCGACCACCGTGACCCGGCTGATACCTAGCGCATCGAGCAGATCCCGCAGCGAGGCGGCGAACGCGCCCAGCGAGTAATCGCCGCGCGGCTTGGTCGATTCGCCGTGCCCCAGCAGGTCCGGTGCCAGTACCCGGTACTTCTTCGACAACTCAGGAATGACCGCGCGCCAGGTCGCCGAACTTCCCGCCATGCCGTGAATCAGAAGCAGCGCCTCGCCGGCACCGGCATCCCGATAGGCAAGGCGCTCACCGTGCAGGTCGAGATAGCTCATCTCGGTTTCGTGCACTGGGCTCCGTCCAATCGTGTTCGGGCATCCTGGCCTGCTGTCAGACGATGATAACCGTAACTTACGGTTCGGTAGGTTACTAGCCAGTAGGTCGCGTTCTTCGGGCCTGGTCGTGACGTCGCTGACGGACTGCCGCGATCGCGGTCTTCAGGCCGCGGCGGCGTCCCGTCGCCAGGTCGGTACCGGTGAAGCCGGGCTGAAGTTCGGTGAACATCCGCTCGCTGCGGGTCTCCGGCGCGTCATCGGCGGTAGCGCGCAAGTAGCGGTCCGGCAGCGACAGTTTGGCGATGGTGCGCCACGCCTTGGCGTACTGCGCCAGGAATGACCCCGTGGTGTAAGGCAAGTCGTACTTGTCGCACACCTCTTGCACGCGCAGCGAGATCTCGTGTAGGCGATTGCTCGGTATATCGGGGTACAGGTGATGCTCGATCTGGTAGCACAGGTTGCCGCTCATGAACCGCATCGCCGGCCCGGCGTCGAAGTTGGCACTGCCCAGCATCTGGCGCAGGTACCAGTGCCCCCGGCTTTCGCCGATCATGTCGGTCTTGGTGAATTTCTCAGCGCCATCGGGGAAGTGCCCACAGAAGATCACGGCGTCGGTCCAGATGTTGCGGATCACGTTGGCCACGATGTTGGCCTTCAGGGTCGATTTGAAGGTCGCCGCCGGCGACACCGACGTCAACGCCGGGAACGCGACGTAGTCCTTGACCACCTGTCGTCCGGCTTTGGTGGCGAACTCGTGGATCTGCCGCAGGGTTGTCTCGCGGCCCGGACCTTCTTCGAGAACTTTGCCGAAGTCGATGGGCTGCAAGCCGATTCCCCACTCGAAACCGAGCGCGAGGATGGCGTTGAAGAGCAGGTTGCCGAGGTTGGAGGCCTTCCAGGGCTGGTCACGGGTCACCCGCAGGGTGCTGTAACCCACGTCTTCGTCCATGTCGAGGATGTTGGTGTACTTGTGGTGCTGAAAGTTATGGGTGGCTTTCCAGTGTTTCGACACCCCGCTCATGTCCCACTCCCACGTCGAGGAGTGAATCTCGGGGTCGTTCATCCAGTCCCAATGGCCGTGCATGACATTGTGGCCGATCTCCATGTTCTCGATGATCTTGGCCACCGCGAGGGTCACTGTTCCGGCCCACCAGGTGGGGCGTCGTGAACTAGCGGCCAGCATGAGACGGCCGGCGACATCCAGAGCGCGTTGCGCGGCGATGGTGCGACGAATGTAGCGTGCGTCGCTCGCGCCGAGGGACTCCTCGATATTCAGTCGGATCGCATCCAGCTCAACGGCCAGGTTGTCGATGTCGGCGTCGGTCAGGTGCGCGAAGGCCGCAATGTTGGTGATCGCCATCGTTATCCGCCTTTCTTTCGTGTCGGTATCACCCGACTCGGCCAGCCGCTGCCAGCCGAGCCGGGGAGTACATCGGACCGGTCAGTAGTAGTGGCGGCGGCCGCCGACCCCGCGTCCCATCCGACCCATCAGCATCAGCGCCAGGCCGACGACGAGGAGGATGACGCCAATGACCAGGCAAAGATGGGCGTAGGCGAAGGTAGGAATGAGGGCGGGGAGCAGCAGTCCAAGGACGATGAGGAGGATTCCGAGGCCGATCATGACGTGTACCTAGTTTCTGTGGATAGCTGGGAAGAGAATAGCCGGGTTAGTGTCGGAGGGCGTCAGTTAGCCTCGTGCCCAAGCGATTTGGTGATGCTCCGCTCGATCAGCGCGACTTTTGTCGCACTGCCGGGTATCTCCGGCACCATGATTCCCTCACCGCGAAGGTTAGATTCAGAATGGGCGGCTCAAGCAAATGCTCATCAAGTTCAGCGGCGTACAGCCAAACTTTCTCCGGACCGGCTGAAGGTCTCAGCAACATCAACTTTACACCTGTCGGGTACCCGGGCCAGATGTGTGACCTGAGCGATCTGCCACACGGGCAGCGGTGGCCGACCGCCAAGTCTGGACACCCCAAGGTTGAATGATTGTGGGAATTTGTGGAAGCCAACGACATCGCGGTCCGCATTCATCCACCGATGCTGTCTGTCGAGCCTAGGAACCGACGCCAACTACCTACTGAAAGCCAGTGAGCGTGTCGAGGATGACCTGCGCGGCGGTGGCTCGATCGGTGCGCGCGCGATCAGCGTCGATGTCTAATTTCAAATGTGCTTGCCGCGGGCTGTAGCCACGGCCGATGAGCACCCCGATGGCCTCATTTATCACCGACGCCTCTCGCAAGGATGTCCCGTCGTCCGAGCCGACCGGGACGCTCAGGTGCTGATCGAGCGCGAATTCGCCGGGCGGACGGCCGGTCAGCCACGCCAGGTCCGCGGCGAGGTCGACAAAAGTTCCCGGCCTCGCCGCGTAGAAGATGATGGCAACCAGCGGCGCTGCCCGGCCCTCACCGACATCGGCCGGCAGCGTCAGCCGCAGCGAGGTTCGAACTTTGTCGGCCGCGCCGTCCTCGAGGGTGCTGAACGCGAACGGCGAACCATTGCCTTCGACGATCACGCTCAGGCCGAGATAGCCGGATACCGCCGCTTGAGCGCCGACGCCCAGGCGGTGCAGACTGTGCAGCACATCGGCGCCGGGCTCATCCAGGGCGGCGGTGAGGATGCCCAATTCGGCGGCCAGGGCCGCACCGATCTCCATGAGAGAATTGCTCCGCTGGACGCTCCCGAGCGCGGATCGAGCCTGCCGGTGCCGAACGGGCGAGTCGCCCTGCCCGGTGGGGAAGCCGCGACGTGAGCCAGGACCCGTCGCGTTGACTGTTTCCCCGCCCTCCAACCTACGCGCGTTAAACCGCGCAGCGACGGTTCGGCCGTGGGTTACCCCGGCCTTTCGGGCTCAGGCTGGTGGCTTGTGTCGGGCGCGGGCGCGGCGCGTGGCTTCATCGACAATGCGCTGCGCCACGTCGGCCAATTTGCGGTGTTCGGCTTGGCTGATCGCCCGCAACTGTTTGAACGCCTCCTCGGCGCTACGCCCGCTGCGGCCCCGGATCAGGCCGATCGCCTGATCGATCACCGGCCGCGTCGACAACGCGGTCTGCAGTTGGGCGGCCAGCGCCACCGCGTGCGCGAGGATCTGGGCGTTGTGCACCGCCACCGCCGCAGGCTTGGCGAACAGCTCCCCCAGTTCGGCGGCGTGCTCATCGAAGACGTCTTTGCCGTGGGCGTAGACATTGATCGCCCCGATCACCTGATCCGATAGCAGCAGCGGCAGCGACAGCGCACTGTGCACGCCCAGGCGGCCCACCCGGGGGCCGAATCGCGGCCACATTTTCTCCCCGCCCAACGACCCGGACCGCACCGTGCGTCGTTCCAGTGCCGCGGTGATGCAGGGGCCCTCCTTGAGGGTCACGTACTGAATCTCGTCGATTTCGGCGACAAACGGTGCACTCGCGCCCAGCACCTCCACCAGGTTTTCCACCCGATCGACCCGCAACAACGTCACTCCGGCGCCCTCGGCGCCCGGGATCGCGCGCACCGCAAACGCCGACACCTCAGCCAGCAACTCGGGCAACCCCAGGCTGCCCGCCACCAAGCCCGCCAGCTCGTCGATCCCGGCCCGCAAGTCGGCAGCATCAGCGGTAGCCTGCTGCAGGCTCAGCGAAGCCGACGGCGGGCCGTCGGCTTCTTCGGTGAACTCCGTCATACCTGTGCTCAATGACCTTGGCGGAGCTGGCAATCGACACTCGAAGCCCAGCGCCATCGTGGCGGCGCAACCGTAAGAGATAGTTGCCGAAATGATTTTACGCCGGTAGCCGCAGCGCCGAAAGCGCGCGGCACCAGCAGGCCAACGGGCGTAATGTCAAGGGTGCTGAGAATGTCAGCTGGTTCGGGATGAGTTCGGCCGTCCGCCGCTTAACTCAAGGAGCATCGGCTCCGTGCCCTCACACCACGGTGATCAGATTCGGGTCAGGCGGCCATGACCACTACGCTTGCTTGCCACCAACCCGCCCACCTGCAGGCGCCCCAGGTCTCGCCCGGCTGCCCGGGCTGGCCGTGATCGTCCCGTGTTCCCGGCGCCGCTCATGAGTGCGATCGGTGAACTGGGCGCCTTCCTCGCCAGAGAAGGCGCGGCCGCCGCATCCCCGACCCAACCGGCCAGCACCGCGAATGGGGCCGACACCGCAACGCGAGTCGGATAGCTGCGAATCGACAAAGGAGGCACCACAATTGACGACACGGACCCTCGAACCTGAACTGCTCTGCAAGATGGACGCTTACTGGCGGGCGGCGAACTACCTGTCAGTCGGTCAGATTTATCTCTACGACAACCCGTTGCTGAGACGACCGCTCCAGCTATCGGATGTCAAACCGCTCGTAGTCGGCCATTGGGGGACGACGCCGGGGCAGAACTTCATCTACCTGCATCTGAACCGGATCATTACGAAGTACGACCTGGACATGTTCTACGTCGCCGGTCCCGGTCATGGTGGCCCAGCCCTGGTCGCCAACACCTACCTCGAGGGCTCCTACACCGAGATCTATCCCGACGTCAGCCAGGACGAGGCCGGACTGAAGAAACTTTTTACCCAATTCTCTTTTCCCGGAGGAATTTCCAGCCATGTGGCGCCGACGACTCCGGGATCGATCCACGAAGGCGGCGAACTGGGCTACTCGCTGAGTCACGCGTTCGGCGCGGTCTTCGATAATCCCGGCCTGACTGTCGCGTGCGTGATCGGTGATGGTGAGGCCGAGACCGGGCCACTGGCCACAGCCTGGCATTCCACCAAGTTCCTCAACCCGATCGACGATGGGGCGGTACTGCCGATCCTGCATCTGAACGGCTACAAGATCAGCAACCCCACCGTGCTGGCCCGCATCGAACACGAGGAGCTGGACCAGTTCCTGCGCGGTTGTGGCTGGGACCCGCGTTACGTCGAAGGTGATGACCCCGAGTACATGCATGAACAGATGGCCACCGTCCTGGATGAGACGGTCGAGGCCATTCATCGGATCCAGCACAACGCTCGAACCGCCGGCGACACCACCCGCCCCCGCTGGCCGATGATCGTGTTGCGCTCCCCGAAAGGCTGGACCGGGCCCAAGGTGGTGGACGGCCTGCAGATCGAAGGGACCTTTCGGGCGCACCAGGTGCCATTACTCGTCGACGAGGCGCATCCCGGGCACGTCGAACAACTCGAAGCCTGGATGCGCAGCTACAAACCGAGCGAGCTCTTCGACCAGACCGGGCGGCTGCTGCCCGACCTGGCCGCGCTCGCCCCCCGCGGGCCACAGCGGATGGGAGCCAACCCGCACACCAACGGCGGAACGCTGCTGCGCGACCTGAAGATGCCTGACTTCCGCACGCACGCGGTGACGGTGGCCTCACCCGGGGCGGTGCAAGCCGAGGACACCAGCGTGCTCGGCGCTTTTTTGCGCGACGTCGTCGCACTCAACGACGAGGCGCGCAACTTCCGGATCTTCGGCCCCGACGAAACCCTGTCGAACATGCTCGGCGCGGTGTTCGAGGCAACCGACCGCCAGTGGGAGGCCCGCACCGCCGTTAACGACGAATTTCTTGCTCCCACAGGCAGAATCCTTGACTCGATGCTCAGTGAGCACCAGAGCGAAGGCTGGCTGGAAGGTTATCTGCTGACCGGCAGGCACGGGCTGTTCAACTGCTACGAGGCGTTCATCCACATCGTCGACTCGATGTTCAACCAGCATGCCAAATGGCTCAAGGTCACCGCGCAACTGCCGTGGCGCCGTAATATCGCGTCACTGAACTATCTGCTCGCCTCCCATGTTTGGCAGCAAGATCACAACGGTTTCACCCACCAAGACCCCGGCTTCCTCGACCACGTGGTCAACAAGAAAGCTGACATCGTGCGGATCTACCTGCCGCCGGACGCCAACTGCCTGCTCTCGGTTGCTGACCATTGTCTGCGCAGCCGGCACTACGTCAATGTGATCGTCGCGGGGAAGCGTCCGATGCCGCAATGGCTGAACATGGACGATGCAGAGGTTCACTGCACCGAGGGCATCGGCATCTGGGAATGGGCCGGAAACGACCGGGGTGCCGAACCGGATGTGGTCCTGGCTTGCTGCGGCGATACCCCGACCCTCGAAGTGCTGGCTGCGGTGTCGATCCTGCGGGAACACTTGTCCGAGTTGAAAATCCGGGTGGTCAATGTGGTGGACCTGATGAGGTTGCAGTCGGCGACCGAGCACCCCCATGGGCTCAGCGACCGCGACTATGACGCCCTGTTCACCACCGACAAACACATTATCTTCGCCTTCCACGGCTACCCGAGCCTGATCCACCGGCTGACCTATCGCAGGACCAACCGCAATCTGCATGTGCGCGGCTACAACGAAGAAGGGACCATCACCACGTCCTTCGACATGCGGGTGCAGAACCGCTTGGACCGCTTCCATCTCGTCGCAGACGTCATCGACCGGCTGCCCCAACTCGGTGCGACCGGCGACTACCTGAAGCAGACCATGGCCGACAAACTCGTCGAACACACCCGCTACATCAACACCCACGGCCAAGACCTGCCTGAAATCCGCAACTGGACCTGGAATCCCGCGCCATGACGAATCCTTAGGTGATCGGAATGACCCTGCCTGCTCCACGCGTGACGTCGGAACCGAGCTACTCTCCGGCGCCGATGCCCGCAGCGGTATATCGGCCCATCGCTCAACAAGCGTTGAAGCTGACCGGCGCAGAAATCGCATTGGTCGCCGTCGCAATCAACGACGACCTACCCACGTCGGCGGTGGTCGATCTGGTGATCGTTGAGACCGCCAGTGCTGCAATGATTCCGGCGCCAACCCAGGTCATTTCCCTCGCCGATGCCTCGATTGGGCAGGCCTTCGTGGATGGGATCCCTCGACGACTGAACAACTTCGACGTCGCCATCGATTGCATCCGACATGCCGGCCCAGCGCTGGTACTTCCACTGCGCACCACCGATGCCGTCGCCGGGGTGTTGGTCGCGCTGCGGAGTGCCGGCGCCCCGACGTTCGGCGACGGGCAACTCGACATGATGGCCGCATTCGCCGACCAGGCGGTACTCGTCTGGCAGCTGGGGTCCGCACAGCGCTGGGCGCGTGAACTAAACATTCTCGCTGACCGCGACAGGATCGCCCATGACCTGCACCATCACGTGATCCAGCAGATCTTCGCGGTCGAACTCAGTCTGCAGGCAACCATTTCGCGGGTGCCATCAACTGAGGTGCGGCAGCGACTGT
>NZ_JBYCLD010000242.1:0-6775 GCF_057473725.1 Mycobacterium sp. TH-M11
AATTCTCTACCAGCGCGGCCCTGGAACCTCAACCCAAGTACAAGTCGATCACATCGTGCCAATCCTGGACGCATGGCAAAAGGGTGCTCAACAGTGGGACGATCTCAAACGCCGCAACTTCGCCAACGACCCGATGAACCTCCAGAGCACCACGGCTGGGGCGAACCGGCAGAAAGGCTCTGCCGATGCGGCCACATGGTTGCCGCCGAACAAGGCCTACCGCTGCGCCTACGTCTCCCGCATCATCGACGTGAAAAGCGCATATGGAGTGTGGGTTACGCAGGCCGAGCACGACGCAATCGAGCACGTCTTAGACACCTGCTGACCGGGGCCTCAGGCGGCGCGAAGTCTGGCCGCGCGCTGTCCGTCGAGGACGCCCTGCACGGTAGGGGGTACCCCTGCCTTGGCATGCCTGGATCAGACGGCAGAGTTGGTCGTCGTCGAGCGTATTGGCTGCCTTGGCGTCAGCCTTCGGAGGTGTCAGCTGGGGATTCGCGCTAAGCTCTCCCTCATCGACGAGCCACGCCGCGTAGCGCTTCAGCGCCAGGTCTCGGGACCGGGCCGTGCTTGCCTGCATACCTTCGTCGAGCAGAGCGGCCAGAAATTCTTGGACGACAACACCACTTCAGCTCGGGTGCCACGACGAAAGCAGCGCTACGAGATCCGGCAAGCTTTCTGCTACGCGAATATCGTGGTGCACGGGTGATAGCTTTGACAGCCCCGGCAAATCTGCAGCTAGAACACTGGAAACGGAGTCCGTCGATCTCAAAGTATCTCGAGAATTGAACAGCTCCACTTCGCTTCTCGGTGCGATCGTGCTGATTTGTCTGGGCAGCGCGTTCGCGGCCATCGACGCCGCGATCAGCACGGTGTCGATGGCGCGCGCGCAGGAGATGGCTCGCGACGAACGGCCGGGCGCCGCGCGTCTGGTCACGCTCATGACCGACCGGCCGCGATACATCAACCTGGTGGTGTTGCTGCGCATCGTCTGCGAGATCAGCGCGACGGTGCTGCTGGCCCGATTCTTCTACCGGCAGGCCAGTCGCGACTGGGGTCTGTTCATCGCGGCAGTCGTCATGGTGGTGGTCAGCTTCGTGGTCATCGGTGTCGGTCCGCGAACACTCGGCCGCCAGAACGCATATTCGATTGCCTTGATGTCAGCGCTTCCGCTGCAAGCGATCTCGGTGCTGCTGACCCCGATCAGCAGGGTACTGGTGGTGCTGGGCAACATGCTGACGCCCGGTCGTGGCTTTCGCAACGGCCCGTTCGCCTCGGAGATCGAGTTGCGTGAAGTCGTCGACCTGGCGCAACAGCGCGGGGTGGTCGCCGACGACGAGCGGCGGATGATTCAGTCGGTTTTCGAACTCGGTGACACCCCGGCCCGCGAGGTGATGGTGCCGCGGACCGAGATGGTGTGGATCGCGAGCGACGAGTCCGTGGCGGCGGCGACGTCGCTGGCAGTGCGCAGCGGGCACTCCCGCATTCCGGTGATCGGTGAGAACGTCGACGACATCGTCGGGGTGGTCTATCTGAAAGATTGTGTGCAGCAGGAGTATTACTCTTCGACGAATGGCCGGGATATCGCCGTGACCGAGGTGATGCGGCCCGCGGTATTCGTGCCAGACTGCAAACCGTTGGATGACCTGCTGCGTGAGATGCAACGTGATCGCAACCACATGACGCTGCTGGTCGACGAGTACGGCGCGATTGCCGGATTGGTGACGATCGAGGACATCCTGGAAGAGATCGTCGGGGAAATCGCCGACGAGTACGACGCTGCTGAGGTCGCGCCGATAGAAGAGTTGGGCGACAACCGGTTCCGAGTATCGGCGCGACTACCGATCGAAGATGTCGGTGAACTCTACGGCGTGGAATTCGAGGAGGATCTCGACGTGGACACCGTCGGTGGGCTGTTGGCGCTGGCGTTGGGGCGGGTGCCGCTGCCAGGATCAGAGGTGATGTCGCATGGTCTGCGCTTGCACGCTGAGGGTGGGCCAGACCATCGCGGACGGGTGCGGGTCGGTACGGTGCTACTGAGTCGCGTCGAGGCGCACGCACCCGAGGCTCACCGCCGCAACGGTGTGCGATGACCGAATTCCATTCCGGCTTCGTCTGTTTCGTCGGCCGGCCGAACACCGGCAAGTCGACCCTGACCAACGCGCTGGTCGGCTCGAAAGTGGCGATCACGTCCAATCGGCCGCAGACCACCCGGCACACGATCCGGGGCATCGTGCACCGCGAGGACTTCCAGATCATCGTGGTCGACACCCCAGGGCTGCATCGACCGCGCACCTTGTTGGGACAGCGACTCAACGACCTGGTCCGCGACACCTACAGTCAGGTCGACGTCATCGGCCTGTGCATCCCGGCCGACGAAGCAATCGGAACGGGGGACAGGTGGATCGTCGAGCAGATCCGATCGACTGCTCCCAGAACGACTTTGGTGGCCGTCGTGACCAAGATCGACACGGTGTCCAAGGACAAGCTGGCCGCCCAACTGTTTGCGGTCGGCGAATTGGTGGGCAACGACGTCGAGGTCGTCCCAGTCTCGGCGGCCACCGGCGAGCAGGTCGACGTACTGGTCGGCCTGCTGGCCGCCGCACTGCCGCCCGGGCCACCGTACTACCCGGATGGCGAACTGACCGACGAGCCGGAAGAAGTCCTGATGGCAGAGTTCATCCGGGAGGCTGCGCTGGAAGGGGTGCGCGACGAGTTGCCGCATTCACTGGCGGTGGTGATCGACGAGGTCATCCCGCGCGAAGGCCGCGACGATCTGATCGATGTGCATGCCCTGCTCTACGTCGAACGGGACAGTCAGAAGGGCATCGTGATCGGTAAGGGCGGGGCGCGGTTGCGCGAAGTCGGCACGGCCGCCCGCGGTCAGATCGAGAAACTGCTGGGCACCAAGGTGTACCTCGACCTGCGCGTCAAGGTCGCCAAGAACTGGCAGCGCGACCCGAAACAACTCGGCCGACTGGGCTTTTGATCGCCGGTCGCTGCACATTCCACCGCCCATTGCAGCAGCCGGCACCGACATTATCGGCGCGTGCGCCGGGCGCCGTCGCAACCTGGTGACAAACTGGTCTCCATGCGGTTGTACCGGGATCGGGCGGTGGTGCTGCGCCAGCACAAGCTCGGCGAGGCCGACCGGATTGTCACTCTGCTGACCCGCGACCATGGACTGGTGCGCGCGGTGGCCAAGGGTGTGCGCCGCACCCGCAGCAAATTCGGTGCGCGACTGGAACCATTTGCCCACATCGACGTCCAATTGCACCCGGGCCGCAACCTCGACATCGTCACGCAGGTCGTCTCGCTCGACGCGTTCGCCACCGACATCGTCAGCGACTACGGTCGCTACACCAGCGCGTGCGCGATGCTGGAAACCGCCGAGCGCCTCGCCGGCGAGGAGCGGGCGCCGGCGCCGGAACTGCACCGCCTGACGGTCAGTGCGCTGCGGGCGGTCGCCGACGGCAGCCGGCCGCGCGAGCTGGTGCTGGACGCATATTTGCTGAGGGCCATGGGCATTGCCGGGTGGGCCCCCGCGCTGACCGAATGCGCGCGCTGCGCCACGCCAGGCCCGCACCGGGCATTTCACGTCGCGGCGGGTGGCAGCGTGTGTACCTTCTGTCGCCCCGCCGGTGCGACGACACCGCCGCTGGGTGTGCTGGATCTGATGGCCGCGCTGCGCGACGGCGACTGGGCGGGCGCCGAGGTCGCGCCGCAATCGGCGCGCAGTCACGCCAGCGGATTGGTGGCGGCTCACCTGCAATGGCACCTGGAGCGGCAGCTGCGAACCCTGCCGCTCGTCGAACGGATTCGACGGGTCGATCAGATGGATCAGAGCCTGCTCGACCGCCGCATAGCGTTAGTCCGGCAGGATGTGGCGCATGAGGGTTGAGCGCAAACGGAAGGCCGACTTCCCGCAACTCGCCCCGGCTCCTGACGACTATCCGGTCTTTCCCGACACTTCGACATGGCCGGTGGTTTTCCCGCCGCTGCCGCCCGCGCCGGACGGTGGACCCCGCCGACCGCCGCAGCACATCTCCAAGGCGGCCGCTCCACGGATTCCAGCGGAGCAGTTGCCCAATCATGTCGCGATTGTGATGGACGGCAACGGCCGCTGGGCCACCCAGCGTGGTCTACCGCGTGTCGAGGGCCACAAGATGGGCGAGGCCGTTGTTATCGACATCGTCTGCGGTGCAATCGAAATGGGCATCAAGTGGCTCAGCCTGTACGCGTTCTCCACCGAGAACTGGAAGCGTTCGGCCGACGAAGTCCGCTTCCTGATGGGTTTCAACCGCGACGTGGTGCGGCGCAGGCGGATCAACCTCAACGACATGGGCGTCAAGATCCGCTGGGTGGGATCGCGGCCGCGGCTGTGGCGCAGCGTGATCCACGAGTTGGCTGTCGCCGAGGAATTGACCCTCAACAACGACGTGATCACGGTGAACTACTGCGTCAACTACGGCGGTCGCACCGAGATCGCCGAGGCTGCAAGGGATATCGCCCGTGAGGCAGCGGCGGGCAAGCTGAATCCCGAGCGGGTCAACGAGGCGACCATCGCCCGGCATCTGCACCGACCCGACATCCCCGATGTCGACCTGCTACTGCGGACATCGGGGGAGCAGCGGACCAGCAACTTCATGCTCTGGCAAGCGGCGTACGCCGAGTACATCTTCCAGGACACGCTCTGGCCCGACTACGACCGCCGTCACCTGTGGGCGGCGTGCGAGGAGTATGCATCGCGCAATCGACGATTCGGGACCGCGTGATGAATATCCACTGGAGTCACTTTCGTCACATGAGTAACCGCTCTGGTGCGCGTGTGCTTTTGCCCGCCTTCGAGCGAATTACGGAAGTTGTCGCTCAGAGGCGGGCACATCGGTTCTCACCGCCCGGCGGTGACGTATGGGACAGGTGTGACTGATGCTGTCACTGCAGGAACGCTTACTCGCCGTGCTGTCCGAGGTGCTGCCGGCCGAGGCGGAATCCGACGGCGCGCTGACCGTTCACCATGGCGGGACGATCGCCTCGCTGCGGGTCGTGACCATCACCGAGGGCCTCGACCTGGTCTCGCTGACCCAGATGGTCGCCTGGGATCTGGCGCTGAGCAGAAAGATTCGTGACCGCGTCGCCGAGCAGACACACACCACGCTGCTCGGATCGGTGACCCTGGTCGAGAAGCCGGGCAAGACCGCGGACGTGGTGCAGCGCTACAACTTTCCCGGCAACGGCCTGGGCGACGAAGCGCTGCGTACGCTGATCTTGATGGTACTCGACAAGGGCTCCGAAATCCGCAGGGCAGTAACGGCTTAACGGCAATCCGAGCAGGTTCCGTAGATCTCGATGGTGTGGCTGACGTCGGAGAACCCATGTTTTGATGCCACCTCGGCCGCCCACGCCTCGACCTCGTGATCGCCCACCTCGACGGTTGACCCGCAGCTGCGGCAGACCAAGTGGTGGTGATGGTGTTCCGAGCAGCGACGGTAGACCGATTCCCCGGTGTCGTTGCGTAGCGTGTCGAGCATGCCGGCGGTGGCCATCGATTGCAGCGTTCGGTAGACCGTGGTCAGCCCGATGTTCTCGCCGCGTTGACGCAGTTCGTCATGCAACTCTTGGGCTGAGCGGAAATCGTCGAGCGTGTCGAGTAATTCCGCGATCGCCGCGCGCTGCCGGGTGGCCCGCAGCCCGGGGCCGGCCGTCACGGCGTGTCCTCCGCGGCGTGCGCGACGGCGTCGACCACGATGTGCGCCAGGTGGTGATCGGCCAGCCGGTAGAGCACCTCGCGTCCGGACCGCTCGCCGGCGACCACGCCTGCGGCCTTGAGGATCTTGAGATGCTGACTCACCAGCGGCTGCGGCACACCGAGCGCGTCGACCAGTTCGTGCACGCAACGCTGAGACACGTTGAGCTGCAGCACGATGGCGATCCGCACCGGCGCGGCCAGCGCACGCAGCAGTTCGCCGGCCGCGTCGAGGACCTCCCGCGGTGGGGGCGCCGGCAGGTCCGCGGAGCTGCCGTGCTGGTGCTCGCCGATCAGGTGATCGCCGTCGGCAGCGGTGGGGGATGAGAGAGTCATGCTGGCTCCACTGTCACATGCACAACCACGCATGTCAAAGACCGGCGGGCGAATCGCTACGATGACGGATCGTCCGCGTCCAACAACGACAGGGAGTGCTCACCTCGTGGCGTCCGTCATCGACACCGTCGTCAACCTCGCCAAACGGCGCGGCCTGGTCTATCCCGCCGGCGAGATCTACGGCGGCACCAGATCGGCCTGGGACTATGGGCCATTGGGCGTTGAGCTCAAGGAGAACATCAAGCGGCAGTGGTGGCGCTCGGTGGTCACTGGGCGCGACGACGTCGTCGGCCTGGATTCGTCGATCATCCTGCCGCGCGAGGTATGGGTGGCCTCCGGCCATGTCGAGGTCTTCAACGACCCACTCATCGAATGTCTGAACTGCCACAAGCGGCACCGGCAAGACCACCTGCAGGAGGCCTATGCCCTCAAGAAGGGGGGTGCGCCCGATGACGTGCCGATGAGCGAGATCGTCTGCCCCGACTGCGGCACCAAGGGTCAGTGGACCGAGCCGCGCGAATTCAACATGATGCTCAAGACCTATCTCGGCCCGATCGAGACCGAGGAAGGCCTGCACTATCTGCGGCCCGAGACCGCGCAGGGCATTTTCGTGAACTTCGCCAACGTGGTGACGACGTCACGGCGCAAGCCACCGTTCGGCATCGGCCAGATCGGCAAGAGCTTCCGCAACGAAAT
>NZ_JBYCLD010000243.1:0-8309 GCF_057473725.1 Mycobacterium sp. TH-M11
CTATCAGGCGAAACGCATAATCGAAATGCTTACGGGAAACCCGTTGGTCAGCGGCGAACGAGGATGTTAGTTTGGCTAGACGACTGCTGACGACCTCGACCCGGTCAGTCGATTCGGGAAGGGCGGTTTAGGTGATCGAGCACCCAGACGGGACGCGCACGCCGCTGATCGACGCGAGCGTTCACATCTTCTTCGCGTCCAACAAAGAACTGCGTTCGGCACTGCGCGAGCCGTTCAAGAGTCGCGGCTTCCCGGACTACGAGATGGACTGGTACGGCGCCCCGGGCGGTGAGTACGCGCCCAAGACCCGCGGGCCGCAAGGGCAGTACCCCGGCTCGGACCCGGAATTCGTGGGCAATGAACTCTTTTTCAACCGCGGCGTCGATATCGCGGTTCTGCATCCGATGGCACGCGGCATCATGCCAGACCGCCATCTGGGCACCGCCCTGCACGCCGCCCACAACGCGATGATGGTGTCGAAGTGGTTGGAGCACAGCCACTTCGGCGACCGGTTCCGCGGCACGATCCGGATCAACCCCGATGACATCGCGGGTGCGATCAAAGAGATCGATAAGTGGCGCGGGCACCCCCGCGTGGTGCAAATCGGTGTTCCGCTGCAATCTCGCGAGCTGTATGGCAAACCGCAGTTCTGGCCGCTGTGGGAATCGGCGGCCGACGCAGGCCTTCCGGTGGCTGCGCACATCGAGGTCGGATCGGGCATCGCCAATCCGCCCACCCCGTCGGGCAATACCCGCACCTACGAGCAATACGTCAGCTTCATGGCGCTGAACTACCTGTATCACCAGATGAACATGATTGCCGAGGGTGTCTTCGAACGCTTCCCGGGCCTGAAGTTCGTCTGGGGCGACGGCGCAGCCGATTTCATCACGCCGTTCATCTGGCGGATGGACACGTTCGGCCGGCCGCATCTCGAGCAGACCCCTTGGGCACCGAAGATTCCCAGTGATTACCTACCCGGGCACATCTACTTTGTCCAGGGCAGCCTCGACGGTCCCGGCGACGTCGATTTCGCCGGCGAATGGTTCGGCTTCACCGGCAAGGACGACATGGCGATGTTCGGATCCAGCTACCCACACTGGCAGTGCGGCGACATCAACAAACTGCCCAAGGCACTGTCGACCGAGCAACGGGAGAAACTCTGCTGGCGCAATGCGGCCGAGCTCTATGGCATAGACATCGCCGTCGGCTCGGGAGCACAGTAGGAGCTAGAGCGAGGAGATCGAGATGCCGCTGACCCACTTGCACGAACGCGTTCCGGCCGCCGAACGGATCGCCGTCCGGTGCGTCGACTCCGACGTGCACCCGGCGCCTCGACGCGGCGAGCTCGTTCAGTACATCCCCGAGCCGTGGCGCAGCAGGTACTTCGGCTCCCGCGACGTCGGTGAGCAGATCTACTATGACGCCCCCGACTACGCGCACAGCTACGCGATGCGCACCGACACCTTTCCGCCGGACGGCGAATTCGCCTGCAGCGACCCGGACATGGCGTTCCGGCAACTGATCATGGAGGCGGGCTCGGACATCTGCATCCTCGAGCCGGCCGCCTACCCGGCCCGGCTGCCCGAAGCGCAACACGCGATGGCGGCCGCGCTCAACGAGTGGCAGTCCCACCATTGGCTCGACAGCCACAACAACTGGCACCAGCGGTGGCGCGGTTCGATCTGCGCCGCGATCGAGGAGCCGCAGGAGGCGGTCCGCGAAATCGAGAAGTGGGCCGAACACCCCTACATGGCGCAGATCTTGATCAAGGCCGAGCCGCGACCGTCATGGGGCAACCCCAGATACGATCCGATCTGGGCCGCTGCCACCAAGCACGACGTCACCGTCAGCTGCCACCTGTCGCGCAGCCAGTTCGAAGAGTTGCCGGCCCCGCCGGTCGGCTACCCCAGCTACAACCATGACTTCATGGTCACGTATTCACTGCTGGCCGCGAACCAGGTCATGAGCCTGATCTTCGACGGAGTCTTCGACCGCTTCCCCACGCTGCGAATCGTTTTCGTCGAGCACGCCTTCAGCTGGATTCTGCCGCTGATGTGGCGGATGGATGCGATCTACGAGGCACGCAAATCCTGGGTGGACATCAAGCGCAAGCCGTCGGAGTACGTCAAGGACCACATTAAATTCACTACCCAACCGCTGGACTACCCCGAGGACAAGACCCAGCTCACCCGCGCCCTGGAGTGGATGGAGTGCGAGAAGATCCTGCTGTTCTCCTCGGACTACCCGCACTGGACGTTCGACGACCCGCGTTGGTTGGTCAAGCACCTGCCCAAGTACGCCCGGGACGCGGTGATGTACCGCAACGGCATTGCGACCTACCACCTTCCGGAGACGGTTCCCGTCCTCGAGGGTCAAGTCCGGGTGCTCTGAGTTGCCCGAAGAATATGACCGGGCGGTCAGCAAGCGGCCCGAGCCTCGATTGGCCCAGGGCCGCGAGCACGTCGTCGCGACAGTTGACGAGATCCCGCCGGGCAAGCACAAGCTGGTCCCGATCGGGCGACACGGAGTGGGCGTATACAACGTCAACGGCACTTTCTATGCCATCGCGAATTACTGCCCGCACCAAGGTGGTCCGCTGTGTTCGGGGCGTGCCCGGGGGCGCACCGTCGTGGACGAGACCGCGCCCGGCGACGCGGTGATGGTGCGAGACCAGGAGTACGTCTACTGCCCTTGGCACCAATGGGGTTTCGAGCTGGCGACCGGCACGACCGCGGTCAAGCCGGAGTGGAGCATCCGCACCTACCCGGTGCGTGTCGTCGGCAACGACGTCCTGGTGCAGGCCTGATCTGACTGGAGTTCATGTGTCTTTTCTCGAGATCAACGGCGGCAAGGTCGTCTACGAAATCCTCGGTGATTCCGGAGATTTGATCGCGCTGACCCCAGGCGGCCGGTTCAGCAAGGAGATCCCCGGGCTGCGACCGCTGGCTGAGGAAATGGCCGCGGGCGGTTACCGGGTGCTGTTGTGGGACCGGCCCAACTGTGGCGCGTCCGACGTGCAGTTCTACGGGCAGAGCGAATCGCACATGCGCGCCGAGACGTTGCACAAGCTGGTGACCGGGCTTGGTTTCGACCGCTGTATCCTGGCCGGCGGGTCCGGGGGCGCAAGGGATTCCATGCTGACGACGATGCTCTACCCCGAACTCGTGGAGAAGCTGGTGGTGTGGAACATCGTCGGCGGAGTCTACGGGTCGTTCGTACTCGGTTCCTACTACATCGTCCCCAGCATTCTCGCCGTACGAGGTACCGGCATGGCCGGCGTGGTGCAGGTACCGGAATGGCGCGAGCGCATCGAGGAGAACCCGGACAACGAAAAACGCTTCCTGGGCTTCGACTCCGAGCAGTTCCTCAAGTTGATGCTGCGCTGGCTCAACGCCTTCGTGTCCAAGCCGGGCCAGACGATTCCGGGTGTGGACGACGAGATGTTCGATCGAATCCAGGTTCCCACCTTGATCATTCGTGGCGGCGAGAACGACTTGGATCATCCGAAACGGACATCGCTGGAAGTCAGCTGTTTGATCAAGGGGTCGAAACTGATCGACCCACCCTGGCCGGAGGACGCCTGGGAGCGCGCGTCCGAAGCCCGTGCTCAGGGCAAGGTGAAGCACTTCAACATGTTTGACACCTGGGTGCAGGCCGCGCCGCCGATTCTGAAGTTTCTGGGATCCTGATGCGGCTACACGGTGCGAATGCGGACTTCGCAGTTCAGCGACGCCTCCAGCGCGGTGCGAACGCGGCTTTCCGGGATGCGCTCGAGGTCGGCTTCCCGCAGCGTCACGTCGACGATGTCGAAGCCGTCATCGCCAGGAGTCCGGACGATGTCGGCGGTGAGCCCGAATCCGGCCAGCACGCCGTGCGCATCGTCATCGGTTCCGCGGCTGACAAAGGTGACCACACCAGGCAGCGGTATGGTCGCAAAAGCCCTGCCGCACAGCTTGATCGCCGCGCGCCTTGCGGATTCGGCGTTGTCACAGCTGATCAGCAGCTCTACCTCACGGCGACCGGCGGGCATGGCCCCGAGGTCGTTCTCGATCACACCGGTTCGTCCGACACTATCGAGGAGCGCTGCCATGCCGTCGGTTAGTTGCACAGGAGTCAGCGCGTTGTCCGGGTCGACATTGACGCGCACGACGGCGGTTCGCATGTCGGCCAGCCTAACCGCGCGGCCGGGAGTCCAATGATGAAGTCTGGCGCCGCACCGGCGATCGCCCTCGCCACGTCGTCCGGCTTGTCGCCGCGGCTGTTGATTCAGGGCGGTCGAGAAGACCTCGACGCCTACGTCGGGTATCAGGCGCTGACCGACCCTGACGAACTGCTCGGCGAGGTCGACTCCAGCGGGCTGCTGGGGCGGGGCGGGGCCGGTTTCCCGTTCGCCGTGAAGGCACGCGCGGTCCGCGACAACGGACGTGCGGTCGGTGGCGCCGTTGTCGTCGCCAATGGCGAAGAGGGCGAACCGGCTTCGATCAAGGACCGATGGTTGCTGCGGCACCGCCCGCATCTGATCCTCGACGGCCTGCGGCTTGCCGCCGCGATGGTGTCTGCCGACCGCGCCTACGTCTATCTGTCCGACCCCGAATCGGCCCGCAGCGCGGAAGCTGCACTGGGCGAGCTCGGGCCGGACGCCTTCGCCGGCGTGGCGGTCGAGGTCCGCAGCGTCGCACCGGGTTACATCGCCGGCGAGGAGACCGCCGCGGTGCGCGCGCTCAACGGCGGTCCAGTCAAGCCGACCGACAAGCCACCACGGCCCTTCCAGGAGGGTGTCGGTGGACTCCCGACTCTGGTCAGCAATGTCGAGACGCTGGCCAGCCTGCCGCTCATACTGCGGCACGGGTCAGCCGAGTTCCGTTCGCTGGGCACGGCGTCGTCGCCGGGCAGCTTTCTGGTGACGGTAAGCGGCGCAGGTCGGGCACCGGGACTCTACGAAATTCCACACGGCTTACCTTTCACTGAACTGCTTGCTTTGCATGGTGTTTCACCGGAACACGTAAGAGGGGCACTGATGGGCGGCTATTTCGCCGGCCTGCTGGACCGCTCGGTGCTCGACGCCACCCTCGACCACCAGACGCTGCGTGCGCTCGGTTGCGGCCTGGGCAACGGCGCGATCGGCGTGATCACCGACGACTGCCCACTGGCCGTCGCGGCGTCGGTGCTGGCCTACTTCGACCGCGAGAACGCCGGGCAATGCGGCTCCTGCTTCAACGGAACCGCGGCGATGGCAGCCGTCAGCGGGGCCTTGCGCGATGGCGTCGCCACCGAAGAGGACGTCGCCCGGTTGCGGCGCTGGTCGGTGGTGTTGCGCGGCCGCGGCGCCTGCGCGACGCTGGACGCCGCGACCAACATCGCAGCGAGCCTACTGGCGAAGTTCCCCGACGTCGTCCGGGCGCACCTCCACAATGGTTGTCAGACATGCCGACTGGGCGCGTTCGTGGCCGATCGCCCCTACCAGGTCGAGTCGCTGTGAGGGTTCGCCTGGACCGCACCATCTGCGACGGCTTCGGGGTGTGCGCCAAGCACGCTCCGCATTATTTTTCGCTCGACGACTGGGGATACGCGTCGCTGGAAGGCGACGGCGAGGTCGCCGAGTCCGACCGCAACGCCGTGATGCGGGCGCTGCTGGATTGCCCTGTGCACGCGATCACCGAATGGGGCGAGCGCCGCGATGCCGAACCGCACGGCCGGTCGGTCGGCGCCGACGACCCGGCCGAGCACCTGAAAACCGAAGCAAACGAAGCGGAGTGGGGGTTCACCCGTTGACCGGACGGCCACTGCCGTTGATCACCGACGACAACGCGTTCTTCTGGAGCTCCGGTGCCGACGGCACGCTGCGTCTGCAGGAATGCGCCGATTGCGCCGCGCTGATTCATCCGCCCGCCCCGGTGTGCCGGTACTGCCGCTCGCACAACCTCGGCGTCCGGGCGGTGTCGGGTCGCGCGACGTTGGCCGGGTTCACTATCAACGAAAGATTCAGCCTGCCAGGTCTTCCCGCACCCTACGTCGTCGCCCAGGTGGCTATTGCCGAGGATCCACGGGTGCGGCTGACCACCAACATCGTCGAATGCAGGCCTGAGCAACTGGAATTGGGCCAGCAGGTCGAGGTGGTCTTCGAGCAGCACGAAGACGTCTGGCTCCCGCTGTTCCGTCTTACAGACGGCGCCGAGCCGGGACAGTTGCCGGTCGACGAGATAGCACCCGAGCGGTTCGGCGAATTCGTCCGGCCGATGCTCACCGCAGACAAGTTCGAAGACAAGGTGGCGCTCACCGGAGTCGGCATGTCGGAGATCGGCCGGCGGTTGATGGTGCCGCCGCTGTCGCTGACCGTCGCGGCCTGCGAAGCCGCAATCGCGGATGCGGGACTGACTGTCGACGACATCGACGGGATGTCGACCTACCCCGGCGGCGGCAACCTCGGCGGCTTCGGCGAGGGCGGCATCACCGCGCTGGAAGCCGCCATGGGAATCCGGCCGACGTGGCACAACGGCGGCATGGAAACCTTCGGCCCCGGCGGTTCGGTGATCGCCGCAATGCTCGCCGTCGCCTGCGGGATGGCCCGTCACGTGCTGTGCTTTCGGACGTTGTGGGAAGCCACCTTCAACGAGCAGATGAAGCAGGGCAAGATCGTCGCGTCCAGTGGCCGTCGCGCCGATTGGCTACTGCCGTTCGGCGCCACCTCGGCGGCACACACGTTGGCGCAGAACGCCCAACGCCACTTCCATCGCTACGGCACGACCAAGGAGACGCTCGGCTGGATCGCGTTGAACCAGCGCGCCAACGCCGAACTCAACCCGACGGCGGTGTACCGCACGCCGATGACCATGGACGACTACCTCAATGCGCGGCCGATCACGTCGCCGTTCGGGCTCTACGACTGCGACGTACCCTGCGACGGCGCGGTCGCGGTGATCGTGTCGGCCGTCGACGCCGCCCAGGACACCGCCAAACCACCGGTGTATGTCGACGCCGTCGGCACCCAGATCATCGAGCGGATCGATTGGGACCAAAGCACATTGACCCACGAGCCGCAGGTGCTGGGCCAGTCAGCGCATCTGTGGTCACGCACCGCGCTCAAGCCCCAGGACGTCGATGTCGCCGAACTGTACGACGGCTTCACGATGAACTGCCTGTCCTGGATCGAAGCGCTGGGATTCTGCGGCATCGGCGAAGCGCGCGACTTTCTCGACGGGGGCACGAACATCGCCCGCGACGGACAGTTGCCGCTGAACACGCACGGCGGCCAGCTGTCGCACGGCCGCACCCACGGCATGGGCCTGCTACACGAGGCGATCACCCAATTGCGCGGCGAGGCCGGCGTTCGTCAGGTGGCCGATGCCCGCGTCGGCGTGGTCAGTAGTGGTGGTCTGACTCCGAGCGGGGTACTGCTGTTACGGGCCGATCGATGACGGCTTCGCCAGCGACGGTGCAGCCCCGGCTCGTCATCGTCGACGGTGTGCCGATGTCGGCGTTGGTGGCCGAGGTTCCGGACCCGCGGGCGGTGATCGTCGCCATTCACGGCGGAGGCACCACCGCACTGTATTTCGACTGCCCCGGCCATCCCGAATTGTCGTTACTGCGAACCGGTGCGCAGCACGGATACACAGTGGTGGCGATCGACCGGCCGGGCTACGGCAGCTCCTCGGCCTACCCCGAAGCGGTCGCCGAACCCGAGCAGCGGGTACGGCTGGCGTACGGCTTGGTCGATCGGGTACTGGCCGAAAGGCCCCGCGGTGCCGGTCTTTTCCTGATGGCCCACTCCGGTGGTTGCGAGCTCGCGATCCGAATGGCCACGGGAGGTTCTGTCGAGCAGCGCACCGACCTGATAGGCATGGAACTCGCCGGCGCCGGCCGGCGCTACCACCCGGACGCGCGCGAAATCCTCAACGCCGCCGGCCGGGAACACCGCCCGGCGGGATTGCGCGAACTGCTATGGCATCCAACCGAACTCTATCCGCCCGAGGTACTCAAGGGCGCAACGATTTATCAGGGTGCGCCGCCTTACGAAACCCAGATGGTGTCCAACTGGACAGGTCAGGACTTTCCGGCACTGGCCCCGGGGGTGCGGATTCCGGTGCAATTCAGCGTCGCCGAGCACGAGAAGATCTGGCAGTGCGATGCAGCGGCACAGACCGAGATTGCCTCGATGTTCACCAATGCACCAAGGTTTCAGATCAACGAGCAATCCGGGGCCGGGCACAACATCAGCGTCGGCCACACCGCCGCGACTTATCACGCGGCGGTTTTCGCGTTCGCCGACAGCTGCGTGGAGACCCGGTGATCGACGTCGGATTCATCGGCCT
>NZ_JBYCLD010000244.1:0-3439 GCF_057473725.1 Mycobacterium sp. TH-M11
CGATGAACTATCCAAACGGTTTTCCCTGGAACGCACAAAATCGCTTCGGCGCCGTTCAGTCCGCGATCACGAAACAAGCTGCGCAGTAGCGCTTCACGCGGCGTCGTGGCCGTCCACAGCGCGGGAAGCCGTGGACGGCCACTGGTGGCTGCCGAATGAACTATTTACTTGCCGCCGCGCCCGCGCTCCGGACGACGCTTCGGATGAACTCGATCTGAGTTGTGACAAGCTCTTCGGTCAACTTCAACGCGGCGTCGATGACCGTCTTGCGGCGCGACTCTTCCTCGACCGCGGGACTCACCTCGTCGATGAACGTGCGAACGGCCTCGATACCTCTATTGCGTCCGGCTTCGATGGATTCGAGAACGTCCTCGGAGAGTTCCGCCCACCGGGGCTCGGTCTTGTGCGGCGCCTGTGTCATGGTTTGTCCTTTGTTTGGTCAGTGCCCCGATTTTACGGCGGCACCGATCGGGCGACCAGTGACCAAAGTCCTGCCTCGCAGCATCATTGGGCCCTGATCCGGTCGCCCATCGCCGTTTGGCCGCAGTGACTTTCGCTGGTCCTTGCGGCCCTATCACGTTGTCGGCAGTGGCCCTAACGTCGGCCGTTATGGCGACAGCGCCGAAGGGCCACGACTCACGGGCGAACCCGCCCGGCGTTGCTCTGGGTGACGCTCTCACGCCATTCACGCGCGCCGGTCGATTGCTGGCCCGGGCGATGGCGCCAACTGCCAACCGAGAGTCAGACGAACTTCCGATCGCCCGGCCCACGCTCGCTCTGGCGGGACAGGCCCTCCGGGACGAGATTGTGCTGTGGGGACTGAAAGTACGCCGCCCGGTGAGTAATCCACGCGCATTCGCGCGGATCGATCGGGAAGTCACCGCGGCCCTGGAGTTCTACGGCAAACGGGGATGGCTGGCCAGGCCGCGCGGGTTCTATGGTCGGCCCGAGCCGCTCACCCAAGTCACCACCCACCAGGTCAAAGGACGCAAACCCACCTTTTATCGTATGGAGTTCGAGAGCGGCTACGCGCCGCATCCGGGCGAGCCCGGCCGCGATCGGTGGCTGGGATACGCCGCCAACCATCGTGAATACGCCCTGCTACTACGGCATCCGGAGCCGCGACCGTGGCTGATCTGCGTCCACGGCACGGAGATGGGTCGCGCGGCTCTCGACCTGACCGCGTTTCGCGCGTGGCAACTTCACGAACGCTTCGGCCTGAACGTCGTGTTGCCCGTCCTCCCCCTGCACGGCCCCCGGGCGCACGGCTTGCCCGGCGGCGCGGTGTATCCCGGTGAAGACATTCTCGATGACATCCACGCGACCGCGCAGGCAGTCTGGGACATCAGGCGGCTGCTGACGTGGATCCGCAGCGAAGAGCCGCAATCGGCCGTCGGACTCAACAGCCTGTCGCTCGGCGGTTGTGTCGCAGGATTGGTAGCCAGCCTCGAAAAGGGGCTTACGTGCGCCATTCTCGGCGTTCCGGTGGCAGATATCGTCGACGTGCTGCAGCGCCACGCCGGGCTGCGCGCTGATGATCCACGTCGTGAGACGCTGGCCCTGGCGGCTCCGCTGGGTCACATGATCTCACCGCTGTCCCTGACGCCGTTGGTCCCGATGGCGGGCCGATTCATCTATGCCGGTGTCGCCGATCGACTAGTGCATCCGCGCGAACAGGTAACCCGACTCTGGAAGCACTGGGGTAAGCCGCACATCGTCTGGTACCCGGGCGGACACATCGGATACTTCCGCTCGCGACCCGTGCAGCGATTCGTCACCGATGCCCTCAGCCAGTCCGGCTTGCTGTCCGCCGCAACGGAGTTACGCGCGCATCCGGCGTAGCCGCGCCACCCGCGCACGCCATTTAGCGATCGGCGGCGACCCGGTCGATGTGGGCGAGAAAATGCTCCAGCACCGCACCGGGCGCTTCCAGCTGTGGCCAGTGCCCGATGTCGTCGGCGAGCATCACCACGTCGGCGCCGGGTATCACCTCGGCGTAGCGGCGGGCCATGTGCGCGCCGGAGTTCGGGTCGACCGGCCCGTCGATCAAACGCATCGGAACATCGGTTTTGCGCATGGCCCTAACCCACCGGTTCCGATGGCTGTGGCGGTCTTTGATGAATCGGCCGACCTTGTGCAGCACCCGGCGGCCGTCGTTGTAATCCAGGATCTGATGGAACACGTCCATCATGTGCCGAGTGGGTTTGGTGTTGGGGCCGAACATCTCCCGCAGCGTCGGCTCCAGCAGACGGCGCGACAACGGGGTGTTCTGCACGGGACTCAGGATGTCACCCAAGGGTGTTCCCGACATCAGCTTCTGGGCCGCCCGCGGTGTGTAGGTCTCGACGAACATCCCGCCGTTGAGCCACGTGATCGAATCGATACTCAGCTTGCCGTACGCGTGGCCGCCAAACTCATGACGCGCCAGCAGTTCCTGGCCCACCGAGTCGCCGAGATCATGCGCCAGGATGTGCGCGTTGCCGATGCCCAGGTGGGCCAGCAACGCCTCGTGCATATCGGCATGGTCGTGCACCGAATACTCGTAGTGGACCGGTTTCGCGGAGAACCCCATACCGATCATGTCCGGCGCTATCACGGTGAACCGCTGCGTCAGTGTCGACCAGATCGGTTGCCAGTCAAAGGTGTTGAAGGGATACCCGTGAATCAGCAGCAGCGGCGGCCCGCTGCCCGCAACCCGATAGAAGATGTCGAAGCCGAGATAGTCGAAATACAGTCCCTCATCAAGCCAGGCGGCCAGTCCCGCGTCCACGACCCGACCCGCCTACGCGACGTAGCGGACGACGCTCTCGGCGACGCAGGCCGGCTTGCCGCTGCCTTCGACCTCAACGGTGGTCGACACGGTCGCCTGCGTGGCACCGTTGCCCAGGTCCTCGATATCGACCAGCGTGCTCTTCGCGCGAACCCGCGACCCGACGGGAACCGGTGCGGGGAAGCGAACCTTGTTGAGGCCGTAGTTGATTGCCAGCTTTATGCCGTTGACTGTGTACATCTGGTGCTGCAGCCGCGGCAGCAGGGCCAGCGTCATGAACCCGTGCGCGATGGTCGTGCCGAAGGGGCCCTTGGCCGCGCGCTCCGGGTCGACGTGAATCCACTGGTGGTCGCCGGTCGCATCGGCGAACAGGTTGACATCTTCCTGGCTGATCGTCACCCAATCGCTCTCGCCGATGCTCTCACCTTTGATCGATGCGAGGTCGGCGACTGAATCGAAGGTGCGCATAGCGTTTCTCTCCTTTGAGCGGGGGCGGCGCTACTTAGCATCGTGCCACTTCGCGTCGACGGATTCACCACCGGGATCTTTCGTCTGGAACGCGTGCGCGCCGGCGGTCCTGTGGGTGGCCACTGACGGCGGCGATCGCCGGCTTCGGGAGCACGTGGATGCTCAACTCGATCACCAGCGATCATGCTGCGGTGGTCTGGC
>NZ_JBYCLD010000245.1:0-2182 GCF_057473725.1 Mycobacterium sp. TH-M11
GTCATCTCGAACCCATCGACAGTGTCGGCGCGGTGTTGGACGACCGTTCCGGCGTTGTTGATCAAGATGTCGACGTCACCGTCGATCTGGTCGGGGAACGCCCGCACCGACGCGAGGTCGGCGAGGTCGAGTTCGGCGATCGAGGTGGAGCCGCCGATCTCGGCGGCGCGCTGGGCGCCCAGATCGGTGTTGCGGACGGCGAGGATCACATGCGCACCGGCGCCGGCGAGCAGGCGCGCGGTGCCGAGACCGACGCCGTTGGTAGCACCGGTCACGATGATGCGCTTGTCGGACAGGTTGCCGAGTCGGCTCGGCGACCACGCTGAAGTCACCACCAGACCCTAGCGTCTGTGACCCGAGCGCGACTTCATGGCCGAGCGCTGAACAGGCCGGAGCGACAAGCCGTCGTGGGTCGCCAATCCGTTGAACGCGATCGCACGACGGCGGCCCGCCTGGCGCAATTGGTGGGTGTACGGACCTGGTGCTGACACGCTGACCATCACCACGGTGGGACCCCACCGGTAGCCAACTTGTTTTTTCGATGTCGGCCCCGACCCGGTCGGGTCTTGACCTGCGGCCGAAGCGGGCATCCGATTAGGCAGCGTAGACTTCGGATGCAAGCGCGTAAACGGTTGTGAAGATTGATCTTTCATCGAAGGAACGGGACATGACCGAACTGAAGACCACCCTGCCACCAGCCCTGAGCAGAGCACTCGAACTGCTCGCCGATCCGCCCGCCGAGCCAGCTGTCAGCAACGGCTATCTGGACCTGCTCGGCACCACCGACGACGTAGCCAAGAACCACGGCGCCATCCAGGCGGCCTGGGCATCGCCGATCGGATCGTTGGTCTACGACAACGCCCAGGCGCTGACCCGGCGGTTCATCGCCGCCATGCAGCTCCCCGTCGAGTGGCTGAACATCCCGGAAGGCGGGGTCGCTCTCGACGTCGGCTCCGGCCCCGGGTCCGTCACCACCTCGCTGGCCCATGCCGCCGGTCCGGACGGGCTCGCGCTGGGCATCGACATCTCCGAGCCGATGCTGGCTCGCGCGGTGCGCAGCGCAGCGGGACCTCAGGTCGGCTTCCTGCGCGCGGACGCGCAGAAGCTTCCGTTCCGCGACGCGACGTTCGACGCCGCGATCTCGGTCGCGGTGCTGCAACTGGTCCCCGAACCCGCGGCGGCGCTTGCCGAGATCGCCCGTGTGCTCAAACCCGGTGCGCGGCTGGCGGTCATGATTCCCACCCTGCGTCCGCCGGTTGACCTGTGGCGAGCGCTGCCCACCGGCGGCGCGCACATCTTCGGCGAGGACGAAGTCGGCGACATCCTGGAAGAGCACGGCTTTGCCAGCGTGCGGGTCAAAAGCATCGGCACGTTCCAGTGGGTACGCGGCAAGCGCGGCTGATGGTCAAGCCAGCGGCGGGTTTTCCCGCACCCCGCCGTACATCCCGCGGCGCACGATCAGCGGCATGACCACCCGCTCGACCGGCCATGACGGTATGCGGACGGCCTGACCGGTGGGAAGAAAAACTTCCAGGCCGTCGGGCTGGATGCCCAGGACCGAGCCCCACCGGCGGCCGGGCGCACGGTAGCTGCCCGGGCGGCCGCCGCCCAGTTCGGCGCGGACGTTGCGCGCGACCAGAGCGTCGCCTCGATTGCGGGCCGAGCTGCGTAGCGGATCGGTGGCCGCGACGTCGCCGACCGCGAACACCTCCGGGTGACCGGGCACCCGCAGTTCGCGATCGACGCGGACGAAGCCGCTCTCGTCGAGCAGTTCGCGCGGCAGCCAGTCGGTGTTGGGCCGCACCCGCCCGATCGCCCAGAGCACCGCGTCGGCCGACGCCGCGGGCTGCCCAGTGCTCCAGTCGACGCCGCCGCTGGTGATCTCGTCGCCGGCGAAGCCGTTGACCAGCGCGGCGCGATGGCCCGGGTGCAGGCCGACGCCGAGGCCGGCCAGGCGGCGGCTGATCCGCTGCCAGACCCGCGGGTGGTAGTCGGCCAGCGCCCGATCGCCGGGGAAATACAGGTCTACCCGCTTATGCGGCCACCTCGTTGCCAGGTTCACCGCGCTGGTGACCGCGGCCGCACCGCCGCCGACGACGACCACGGATTCGGCGTTGGCCAGGCGATGGTGATCGGCGTGCAAATCGGCCCCGACGTCCGCGGGCGACTGCAGGGTCGGCCG
>NZ_JBYCLD010000246.1:0-5958 GCF_057473725.1 Mycobacterium sp. TH-M11
AGGAGTTCATCACCCAGTTGGGTCGCAACTTCCAGGTCATCTACGAACAGGCCAACAGCCACGGCCAAAAAGTTCAGTCGGCCGGCAACAACATGTCGTCCACCGACTCCGCCGTCGGCTCCAGCTGGGCCTAACCAGTCACAACACGGCGCGGCAGCACACCAGACCCGGTGTGCGGCCGCGTCGTGCGATTACCGAGCAATCCGAGACACGAGAGTAGTGATGGATCAAACCACCCGGACCGATATCACAGTCAACGTCGAAGGTTTCTGGATGTTGCAGGCGTTGCTGGATATTCGCCACGTCGCCCCCGAATTGCGCTGCCGACCATTCGTTTCCACTGACTCGATGGACTGGCTCAACGAGCATCCCGGCATGGCGGTGATGCGCGAGCAGGGAATCGTGAAGGGCGAGACCGTCGACGAGTCGATCGCGGCGCGGATGCGGGTATTGGCTGCCCCCGACCTCGAGATCGTCGCCCTGTTGTCGCGGGGCAAACTGCTTTACGGGGTCAAGGAAAAGGAAGACGGCGACGAAGAAGAGCCGGTCGGCTCCCGCGAGATTCCGGACAATGAGTTCCGGGTGCTGCTGGCTCGCCGCGGCAGCCACTGGGTCTCGGCCGTGCGGGTCGGCGACGAGATCACCGTCGACGATGTCGCCGTCGCCGACACCGCCTCGATCGCAGCCCTCGTGTTCGACGCCTTGGAGTCGATTCACCACGCCGAACCCGCGGCGATCAACGCGGTAAACGTGCCGCTGGACGAGATGCTGGAGATCACGAAAGCGTGGCAGAGTTCCGGGTTCAACGTGTTCTCCGGCGGCGATCTGCGGCGCCTTGGCATCAGCGCGGCAACGGTGGCCGCCCTCGGACAAGCGTTATCGGACCCGGCGGGCGAGGCCGCGGTCTACGCCAGGCAGTACAAAGACGACGCCAAAGCACCCAGCGCCTCGGTGCTGTCCCTCAAGGACGGTTCGGGCGGACGTATCGCGATGTATCAGCAGGCCCGTACCGCCGGGTCCAATGAGGCTTGGCTTGCCATTTGCCCTGCCACCCCGCAGCTGGTCCAGGTCGGGGTCAAGACAGTCTTGGAGACGCTGCCCTACGGCGAGTGGAAAACGCACAGCAGAGTTTAACTAATTGTTACGTAGATACCATGCGCGGCAAAGAGTTTCGGTGCAGCATTCACTCAAGGTGCAGATACCGCGAAATGGACTAGAATTTGCTCAACAATTGAGACCAGGCTTCTCAATTACACCTAGCGAGGCACGACACATGGACACAGAATTCGTCGACAGAGGGGTTGCGCAATGACCGTAGTAGCCGAGGCTCCCCAGCCCGGTCTGGAGGGCGTCTCATCGCCGCAGGCCGTCGTCGTCGGCATCATCGCCGGCGAAGGCGTGCAGATTGGTGTGCTGCTCGACGCGAATGCCCCGGTCTCGGTGATGATCGACCCGTTGCTGAAGGTCGTCAATGTGCGACTGCGGGAACTGGGTCTGCCGGCCCTGGAAGCCAAACAGCGTGGCAGGTGGGCGCTGTGCCTGGTCGACGGGACGCCGCTGCGGGCAGCCCAGTCGCTGGCTGAGCAGGACATATTCGACGGCGACCGAGTGTGGCTGCGTTTTGTCGAAGACACCGAGCACCGGTCTCAAGTCATCGAACACATCTCGACGGCCGTGTCGGTGAACCTGAGCAAGCGGTTCAGTTCGATCAACCCGACGGTCGCCATCGAAGTCGGCGCGGCGATGGTCGCGGTCGGCGTGCTGTTGGGGTCGGGATTGCTGGGCTGGTTCCGCTACCGGCACGAGTCCTGGCTTCCCGCGCCGTACGCCCTGGTGATCGCGGCGCTGGTGTGCACCGTCGCGCTGCTGATCCTGAACCGCGCGCAAACGCCGCAAACTCGTCGCGCCGGCGACATGCTCCTGTGGAGCAGCATCGGGCCGCTCGCGGTCGCCGCCGCTTCTGCTCCGCCCGGACCGGTCGGCTCACCCCACGCGGTGATGGGGTTTGCGGTCACCACCGTCGCAGCCATGATGATCGTGCGCTTCACCGGTCGCCGCCTGGGCACCGGTACCGCGATCGTCACGGTGTCACTGATCGCGACCATCGCGAGCGTGTTCCGGATGGCCTTCGACACCGGCGCGGTGACGCTGCTGACCTCGATCCTGCTGGTCTGCGTCTTCGGCTACCACAGCGCACCGGCGATGTCTCGCTGGTTGTCCGGTATTCGGCTGCCGGTGTTCCCGTCGGCTACCAGTCGCTGGGTGTTCGAGGCCCGGCCAGACCTGCCGACAACCGTCACGCACGGTGTGGACGGTCGCCCGACACTGGCGGGCCCGGAGTCGATCCAAGACGTCGTCTTGCGCGCCGAGCGCGCCCGTTCGTTCCTCAGCGGTCTGCTGGTCGGCTTCGGCGTGTTGACCATCTTCTCGCTGGCCGGCGTGTCCGACCCGCACACTGCCAACCGCTGGCTGCCGTTGCTGCTGGTCGCCAGCACCGCCGGGTTCCTGATGCTGCGCGGCCGCTCTTACGTGGACCGCTGGCAGGCAATCATTCTCGCGGTGACGTCGGTGCTCATTGTCGGTGCGGTCATCATCCGCTACTCGTTGGTGTTGTCGTCGACCGCCTCGATCTCGGTAACTGCGGGTCTCGCGGTGCTCCTCCCCGCAGCCGGACTGACCGCGGCGGCGACGGTGCCCAACACCATCTACAGCCCACTGTTCCGCAAGCTCGTGGAATGGGTTGAGTACCTCTGCCTCATGCCGATCTTCCCGCTGGCATTGTGGTTGATGAATGTCTATGCAGCGATTCGTTATCGGTAGTCGACGGGTGCCGATCGCACGCGCAGCGAAGCCGGGCCCAGCGGGGCGACACGGCAAACGACTGCGGCCGCTACGCGCGGCCGCAGTCTCTGCCACCACGCTGATCGTCGCCGCAGTCGCGCTGTCAGGAGCACCGGCCTACGCGATCAACCCGCCCGGCATCGACCCGGGTGCAACGCCACCTGACAGCGCACCCGGGCCGGGCCAGCCGATGAAGCAGAACTCCTACTGCACTGAGGTTGGTGTCTTGCCGGGCAGCGACTTTCAGATTCAGCCGAAGTACATGGACATGCTCAACCTGCCCGAGGCGTGGAAGTTCGGGCGCGGCGCCGGTGTGAAGGTCGCCGTGATCGACACCGGCGTCACCCCGCACCCGCGGTTGCCGCACCTTATTCCGGGTGGCGACTACGTGCTGAGCGGGGGAGACGGATTGTCCGACTGCGACGCACATGGAACATTGGTGGCGTCGATGATCGCGGCGTCACCAGCGATAGCAGGCAGTCCGGCAGCACCCGGGCCACGCCGGCCACCGCCAGTGCCGACCCGCGAACCACCGCCGCAGGCGCCGCCGCCGCAGACCATCAGCGTGGCGCCGCCACCGCCGCAGACCATCACCATGGTTCCGGGACCGGCCGGGCCACCGCCAAACGAATCCCCGGCTTGCCCATGGTGCCCACCCGCGGCGCCCGGAGCGGCCAGCCACGACCGCGGCAAGATGGTGTTGCCTGGATACTCCGGCGGCAAGCACGGTCAGGTGGTCTCGGTGGACTATCCGCAACCGGCCGCACCGCCGCGGCCCCTGGACCCACCGCCGCCGTCGGCACCGACTGACGCCTACAGCGGTGTCGCCCCCGACGTGGAGATCATCTCAATTCGCCAGTCCAGCCAGGCTTTCGGACTCAAGGACGCCTATACCGGCGACGAGGACCCGCAGACGCGGCAGAAGCGCGACTACGCCTACACGATGGCCCGCTCAATTGTGCACGCGGCGAACATGGGCGCACGAGTGATCAACATCTCGCAGGTGATGTGTATGAGCGCGCGCAGCCTGATCGATGCGCCCGACTTGGGTGCCGCGGTGCGTTACGCCGCGGTCGACAAGGATGCCGTCATCGTCGCGGCGGCCGGCGACACCAGCCAGCGTGACTGTAAACAAAATCCGCTGGTGGACCCGTTGCATCCCAACGACGCTCGGGACTGGGGCGGTGTGACCACGGTGGTGACCCCGTCCTGGTACAGCGACTACGTTCTGACCGTCGGCGCGGTGGATTCCTCGGGCACGCCGATGGAGAAGCTGAGCGTCGCGGGCCCATGGGTCGGGATCGCAGCACCGGGCACCGACGTGGTCGGACTCTCGCCGCGCGATGACAGTCTGATCAACGCGATTGACGGTCCGGACAACACGTTGCTGGTGCCGTCTGGAACCAGCTTTTCGACAGCCATCGTCTCCGGGGTTGCGGCCCTGGTGCGGGCCAAGTACCCCAAACTGTCCGCGCATCAGATCATCGATCGCTTGATTCGCACCGCGCGGGCACCGGCCCGCGGGGTGGACAACCAGATTGGCCACGGGGTCGTCGACCCGGTTGCCGCGCTGACCTGGGATGTGCCGGAAGGCTCTGTCCTGCCGAAGGATTCGGCCAAGCCGCTGAAGCTACCGCCGGCCCCGCCGCCACGCGACATGGCGCCGGTGTGGGTCGCCGCCGGCGGACTGGGTGGTGCATTGGTGCTAGCCGGCCTCATCTTCGGAGGAGCCGTCTTGATGAGAAAAACAGCAGGGAGACAGGAATGAAGGCGCAACGCGAGTACGGGCTGTCCCTCTCGTGGGCGCGGGTCACCACGGTTTTCCTGATTGACGTTGCGCTGCTGGTGCTTACGAGTCATCTGCCAGACGCGTGGCAGGCCGACCGCAACCTCTGTTTCTGGATTGGTGTCGGCCTGGCGGTGATCGTCACTGTCGCCGCCCTGCTCACAAACGGGGGAGTGTCGGTTTCCTCGGCGCCGATCGCGCGGGTCCGGAACTGGTATGCCGACCCCGAGGCGCTGACCGTCGGCTGCACGCCGGCCACCGATCACCGTCGTCAATTCAGCCGCGAAGTCGTTGGAATCCGCGAGCATGACGGGCAATTGATCGCCGTGGTTTCCGTCGACGGCCCGGGCGAGGCCGGCCGGCACCGCCACCGGGAGGGCATGTCGACGAACATTCCGCTGGAAGCGGTCGTGACGTCGCTGCGCCAGTTCGACGTGCGCCTGGACAGTGTCGACATTGTCTCGGTCGGAACGCGGAGCGGCCACAAGGGCGTTCAGGCCGCCGCAGCCGATGACTTCGGCGGCAGCCGACGCCCGATCGACAAGCACAGCACCTGGCTGGTGCTGCGGATGGACCCGCAGCAGAATGTGAGCGCCGTCGCTGCCCGTGACTCGGTGGCATGCACCCTGGCCGCCGCGACCGAGCGGCTGGCGAATGACCTGGACGGCCGAAGCTGCGTGGCCCGGCCGCTGACGGCCGACGAGATCGCCGACGTCGACGATGCGGTGCTCGCTGGGCTGCAACCAGCTAACGTCCGTCCGTTCTGGCGCTATCTGAAGACTCCGGACGGTTTCGTGACCAGCTTCTGGGTCTCGCCCGGTGACATCACCAGCGAGACACTCGAAGAGTTGTGGCTCACCGACGCCGACGTCACCGTCGTGACGGTTCGCATCATCGCTGAGGGCCTCGAGGCCAACGTGTCGGTATGGGTGCGCTATCACAGCCACCAACGACTGCGTAAGGAAGCGTTCAGTGGCCTGAACCGGCTCACCGGGCGGCAACTCGGCGCGGTGGCCGCCAGCCTTCCGGCGCCGACAGCACGCCGGCCACTACCGATGCCCAGCCGCACACTGACCCGCAGCGAGGAGATTCTGGTCAGGGTGGGCGCGGCGGCAGGGGCGCAGGCGAGCGGCGCCGAAGCCCTACGATGACAGGATGACGCGACCGCAGACCAGCGCATCGGATGCCCGCAATGCGATGGTCGCGGGGCTCCTGGCATCCGGTATTTCGGTCAATGGGCTTCAGCCCAGCCACAATCCGCAGGTGGCCCTGCGCATGTTCACGACGGCGACCAGCCTGGACCCAGCGATGTGCGACGCCTGGCTGGCGCG
>NZ_JBYCLD010000247.1:0-13730 GCF_057473725.1 Mycobacterium sp. TH-M11
CCGATCAACACCTCGACAGCGGCGCCGGAACGCCACCAGCCGGTGGAATCGATCGCCGAGTTGGCCATCGCGAAATAGGAGTGCGATGCGGTCACCAGGAACAGTCCCTTGATCGCCACCAGCCAGCCCAGACCCGAGACGAGCACCGCCGGGGCACCGCGCCAGTACGGGTGCAGTGCAATCACCGTCAGACCGAGCAACAGAATGAAGGACCCAGTTACCCACGACCACAACGGGTTTGCCTCAAACCCGGAAACCATCGTGCGCATGTCCTGCGGGCGCGTTGCGGCCGAGAACGCCACGATGGCCAAATACGGGCCCATCACGCGGGCGAACATCCGCGTCCGCTCCCGGGGAAGATCCGAGGACTTCATTGTCCTACCTCCCATCGAGGTTGATATTTCCGAGATGTAGAACCATCCGATCACGTCGGCCGACCGACGCGACAGCGGCCGAAGTCCCCGAGACCTGGGACGTTGGTCATGACGGGTCCAAATCCATTGCGCTACGACGAACGTACGACGACAACCGGAACGGTCGTCGACTGGACGACCGCCGCGCTCACCGATCCGAGTCGCAAACCGCCGAATCCACCGCGGCCGTGGCTGCCCAGCACCACCAGTTGGGCGCGTCGAGATTCCTGGATCAGCCAGTGCGCCGGGGTATCACAAACCAGCCGACGATGGACAGATACGTCGGGGTAGCGTTCCTGCCAACCGGCCAGGCGTTCGGCCAACACCTCTTCGCCCTGGCCTTGATAGTCTCGCCAGTCCATCCCGAAGATCGGGAACACTCCCACATCACTCCATGCATGCAACGCACTCAGCGTCACTCCGCGCCGCGATGCCTCGTCAAATGCCCACGCAGTGGCTGCTTCCGAAGCGGGCGACCCGTCGATGCCCAGCAGGATCGGCGCGACTGGATCGATGGCAGTCGAGCCCAGATCGGCGTGGATGACCGCCACCGGACAATGCGCATTCTCGATCACACCCCAGCTCACCGAGCCCATCAGAAGACGTCCGAGCGCCCCTCTGCCGTGACTGCCCACCACAATCATCCGGGCGGCCTTGGATGCTTCGATGAGCGCATCCACCGGGTGCGCATACATCACTTCAGTCCGAATATCCTGCAGCTCATCCTGATTCATTGCTGTATCGGCATCCGCATACGCTTGATTGACGACCCGTCGCGCGTTCTCCTCTTGCCATTCGGTGACGCGGACCTGGCCGGCGCCAACCGGCCAGCTGACAACCACCGGCTGCACCATATGCATCAGCGTGACGGGCTCGCCCCGTACCACTGCTTCACGCGCGGCCCAGCGCACGGCGGCATCGGATTCCGGCGATCCGTCGATCCCGACCACAATGCCGTACTTCGTTGAGGTTTCGAACATCACTTGCTCCTGCGGCTCACGCTCGACGGGGTCGCGTTCCCACCCCTTACCGACATTTGCGCACTCGGCCCAGACAATCCAGGGCCATTGGTCCTCTGCCATCGCGGCCTATTGCCCGGCGGTAAGGGACGTCGGCCCGCATCGCGGGTGAGCCGAGAACCGGAGACTGTTCACATGGGACGCGTCCAGTCCACGGTGCGGTCGTCCGCACCCCCCTACGCCGTAATGCACGAGACGCACACCGGTCTGGTGATGCTCGTCGGAGATGCGGCCTACAAGATCAAGAAGCCGATTCGAACCGAGTTCCTGGACTTCAGCACACCGGAACGCCGTGAGGAGGCCTGCCGGCGGGAGTTGGAGCTCAACCGCCGCCTCGCGCCGGACAGCTATCTAGGCGTCGCTCATCTGTGTGCTCCGTGGGCGGGCGCAGATGAGCCGGTGCTCGTCATGAAGCGCCAGGACGAAACTCATCGGCTGAGCACCATCGTGCAGCACGATCAAACGGCGCACGAGCAGCTTTGCTCGATCGCTCGGGTGCTGGCGGCATTTCACACCGCCGCTCGGCGGGGCCCCCAGATCGACAGGCAGGGCACCGCCGCCGCTGTGAAATACCGCTGGGAGGTCAATACCGCCGAGATGCGGCAGTTCCTCGGGACGGTCATCGATGAACAGAAACTCGCTGCGGCGCAACGGCTGGCAGCGCAATTCGTGGCCGGCCGTGAGCAGTTGTTCAACCAACGCATCCGCGACGGCCGAATCGTGGACGGACACGGCGATTTGCTCGCCGACGACATCTTCTGCCCGCCCGCCGGCCCGCAGATACTGGACTGCCTCGAATTCGACGACGATCTCCGATTCCTCGACTCGATCGACGACGCCGCGTTTTTGGCCATGGATTTGGAGTTTCTGGGCCGAGCGGACCTCGGCGAGTTCTTCCTGACCCACTACACCCGGCTGACGTCAGACTCTGCCCCGCAATCGCTGGTGGATTTCTACATCGCCTACCGAGCGCTGGTGCGGGCCAAGGTCGACGGTGTGCGGTACAACCAGGGACTCGCCGAGTCGGCCGCTGACGCAACCCGCCACCTGGACATCGCGCTTGCGCATCTTCGTGCGGGTCGCGTGCGACTTGCGTTGGTCGGCGGTGCACCGGGAACGGGAAAATCCACTCTGGCCGCTGAGCTGGCCGATCACGTTGGTGCCGTGGTGATCTCGACCGATCAGGTGCGGCGGACGATGCTCGAGTCGGGCACCATCGGCGGCGAAACAGGAGTGCTGAACACCGGCCTGTACTCGAAGCAGAATGTCGACGCCGTGTACCGTGCAGCGCTGCACGAGGCCCGCGCCCTGCTCGCTGGCGGCCACTCGGTGATTGTCGATGCGTCGTGGCTCGACCCGCACCATCGCAGCCAAGCGAAGCAGTTGGCCATCCAAACAGATTCCACGGCAATCGAATTCATGTGCGAGACCGCGACGGCCACCGCCGCGCGCCGGGTTGCCGCCCGGCCGGCGGGCGGCGTGTCCGACGCGACGCCGGCGATAGCGGTCGCGTTGGCACAGGTCCGCCGGCACTGGCCGGAGGCACACCGGATCGACACGGACTGCCCGGTGGCGGACTCGGTCTGGGCCGCCGAGCGGCTCTGGCTCGCCGCCGGCACCGACTCGCAGTGACCGCTGCGGAGGGGGGACTTTCGTCACATCGACTGGTGTCCACTGGCCGGTTCCCGACCAGCCTGTACTCACTAACGTCGGCGGTGTCGACCAGCGCCGCGCAAGGAGAAACCATGCCGTCCACCAATCCGGCATTCGCCGAGCACCTAGCTCAGTTCGGCATCACATCGGTGTCGGTCAATCCAGATGCCGCGGATGCGGCCCGGCGCGCGATAGCCGCAGCCGAACAGCGTCTACTGCTGGAATCGGCACGGCGAACCGGCGAGGCGTGAAAGTGAGCCAACCCGCCAGCTCGTCCGCAGCCCCCGACTTGGAGTCGATCGCCTGGGGTTTTCTCGGCTCCGCCTACGCTGGCAGGCATTTCACTGAATGGCCGATTGAACGCCGGCTGCACGCATACCTGCGACGCCGGGGATTGCGCGATGTTGCCGACGACGGCACGGCGTGCGCGGCGCTGCTGGATCGGGTGATGGCGAACATCTCCTCCGCCCTGACCAGTGGAACACTGCGCCCGGATGCGTAGGCCCCGTAGCGCCGATCGACCCGGCCGCGCTCTGCGACGACGGGCCGGTCGCATTGACGACCTGTGCATTTCGGGGACTTTGTACTCTCCGCGCGAGCACTGCCGGCGTGAACGATGAGCTCATGGTTCGCAGCGCTCAGGACCCAGCGGCGGCAGCTGCCGTCATCGACGCCGAGGGCTTGGCGCAATTGATCTCGACACTGATCGCGCGGGGCTACCGGGTTGTCGGACCGGCCTTGTCGGACAACGCGATTGAGTTGGCCGAACTGACCTCCGCCGACGACCTGCCGCGCGGTTGGGGCGTCGACGTCGGCCCCGGACGGTATCGACTCCGCCGCCGCGACGACGACGCGCTGTTCGGCCATACGGCCGGCCCGCAGTCCTGGAAGCAGTATCTGCACCCGCCCCGGTAGCGGGTGTGGTCGTCGGACGGGGCACCCGACGAGGAGCCGCCACGGTATGCCTTCCTCGGCGTGCGGGGGTGCGACTTGGCCGCGATCAACGTTCTCGGCAACGTGCTGGGCTCCGGCGCACATCCGGACCGGGGCTTCACCGGTCGGCGCCAACGCGCGTTTGTGGGTCGTGGCCGGCGCCCGAACGCCGGAACACTTCCTGTTCCGCGACGAGGCCGACGAGTGGGCGCACAACCCGCTGCTGGACACCGAGCTGATCGTCGACACAGCCGGATCCGACTGGCCATGGCAGACCGGGCTGGTGACCCAGCCCTTACACCGGCTGACGATCGACCCACGGCGTACCACCGCGATGATCTGCGGGCCGGAACCGATGATGCAGTCCGCCGCTGCGGTATTGATGCAACATGGGCTGCCCGCCATGGCTATTCGCGTCTCACTGGAGCGGAACATGCAGTGCGGCATCGGCTGGTGCGGGCACGGTCAACTGGGTCCACTGTTGTTGTGCCGCGACGGACCGGTGGTCGGCTATGACGTCGCCGCACCGCTGCTGAGCGTGAAGGAGTTATAAGTGAACGTACCGCGGCTGGGGATGTAGAAATTCGCCTCGTGCGACGGCTGTCAGCTGACCTTGCTGGACTGCGAGGACGAGCTGTTGACGCTCGCCGAGCACGTTAAGATCAACACCCTTTCTGGAAGCCTCCAGCACGGTGATCGGTGGGCCGTACGACGTGTCGATCGTCGAGGGCTCGATCACCACGCCCGACGATGAACGACGGATCAGGGAGATACGAGACCATTCCAAGGTTTTGGTGACCGTCGGCGCCTGCCCAACATCCGGCGGCGTGCAGGCGCTCCGAAAATTCGCCGCGTGGCGGAGTTCGCCTCGGTGGTCTACGCCCAGCCGGAATACATTGCCACGCTGGCCATGTCACCGTCGATTATCAATTGCAGGGTTGTCCGATCGATCGCGGCCAACTGCTGGACACGCTCAGCGCGCTGCTGGTCGGACGCAAGCCCGCGCTGCCGCCATCGTAGTGGACGCGGCCACCGGACCGGCCGCATCCGTTGGCCGCATCCGGCGCTGGGAGGCGCCCGAACTGGAGACGACCATCGCGCTCAGCTCACACGGCCTCGGGTTGGCGCAGACCTTCGCACTCGGTCGGGCCCTGGACCGGGTGCCGGACCGACTGGTGTTGTTCACCGTCGACGTCACCGACACCACGCCCGGCACCGGCCTGACCCCGCAGGCCGCGGCCGCGGCATCGCGACTCGTCGACCTGATCGTTGCCGAGTTCACTCAAACCGACGGCCTGACACCTTCTCGGCGCGAACCCGCACGAAGTAGTCGTGCCGGCCGCCAACCGACGGGCGAGGAAACATGGCGGCCAGCTCAATCAAATCGGTTACCTCGGTGATCACCGTGCAGTGCCCGACCACCGTGACGCTCCACCGGTGATCGAGGTCCGTCCCCAACTCGTCGGCCTCAAATGCCACCACATGGTTGCGCAACACCGCGGACAGCACCGCGGCCTCGGTGATCCGAATCACCGCATCCCCACGCCACCAACGGAAGTCGACCAGCTGAACCGCGGGCAGCGCCTGCTCGGTGAAAATCAGACGGCCCACCGAAGCCGTTTGCATCAGCTCGATCGAAGGCTCGCGCTGTAATGAGTTGAGTCCTTGCAGCAACACGGTGTCACTCCTCAGCTACGCGCCCGGCGCGCGACGGGTCCCTTTCGATCGGGGGTTTCACCGTGGGGCGATCGCTGCGCGGCGGCCGATGCGGCCAGCCGCCGGACCGCCCGGGTGATGCCGGTGGCAAGCTCGCTCACGTCGGATGCCGCGTCGTAATCGGCTGTTATTCCGAAGGTCAGCTCGTCGGCATAACTCAGAATCGCGATGCCGGTTCGCACCCGCAGGGCGATCGGAAGAACCGGGAGCAGCCGCAGCACCGGCCGACCCATGACTTTCAGTCGTTTTTCGGGGCCCGGCACATTCGTCGCCACCGTGACAACGGCTCGTTGGGGCAGGCGCGCCAGTGCTCGTATCGCCCATGCGGTCATGGGAAAAGGAACCCAATTCGTCGCCGCGACCACAACGCTGCCGGCTTGGCGCTGACCACTTCGCTTGGCCCGGGTCAGGCGCCGCTGTACGGCTCTGAGCTGCTTGATCGGATCGGACTCTTCGACGGGCAGGTAGGGCAACAGCAGCGACACGCTGTTGCCCACATGGTCGAGGGCGTCGCTGGACCGCACCGATACCGGCACCAGCGTGCGCAGCGACCGCGCCTGTGGCTGCTCGCCACGACGGAGCATCGCGGCGCGGTAGCTATCGGTAATCGAGGCTAACGCAACGTCATTGACGGTCACGCCGTAGGCCTTACAGACCTTGCGCACGTCTCGCATCGGAACGCTCACCGCAGCGTATCGCCGCATTCCGGTGATATGTCCGCTCAGCTCGGTGGGCCGTGCCGCACGCGTCAACGCCGTGACGACCTCCAGAATCCCTTCCCCCGCCCGTGCCGCGGCACCCGAAACGTCCAGCGACGTTCGCCACAGTCGGCCGACCCAGGCACGGGGGTCGAACTCGGAATACTCCGGTCGCTGGTGACCGGCCAGCGGCGGGACCGGATGAATTTTGCGGGCGAATGTGTCACTTCGCTGGTCGTCGGAGAGTCGCCCGAGCAACTGGGCGGTGGCAATCCCGTCGGCGATGCAGTGGTGAATTTTCATCAACAGGGCCCACTGTCCGCCGCCGAGGCCTTCGATCATCCAGCACTCCCATAGCGGATGGTCCCGATCGAGTCTGCGCTCCATCAGGTTTGCCGTGAGCTGAAACAGCGCCGCGTCATCACCTGGCGGCAACACGGCCGCGCGGCGGGCATGGTGGCGGACGTCAAAGGCGGCGTCGTCGACCCACTCGGGGGCTTCGAGATCCAACGGATGAGTGCGTAGGACCTGGTTGAACCGTGGGACTTCGGTCAACCGCGCGCCCAGAGCGGCAACGAAATCGTCGAATTCCGGCGTTGGACCGTCCAGTACCGCCAGCGCGCCGACGGCGAGGCTGATGTGCGGATCGGCGTCCTCGGCTTGCAGAAATCCCGCGTCCAGGGTCGACAAATGGTCCATGACTACGACCTTGCGCGCCAATGACATCCACCCGGCAGTGCCAGAAGTCACTAATGCCGGGGTCCAGCGCACTTCGGCCGGCCCGGTGTTCTTGCGAGAACCGTACGGTCGCTGAATCGACTCCAGCTTGACGATGTCGGCGCCGAACGCGCCCAGGTAGCAGGTAAGGTAACCGCCAGCCCAGAAGGTGCTTAGGTCAAACACTTTCAGACCGGCGAGCGGCAGCGAGGTCGGTGAGCAGCTTGCCGCAGTACCGGCCGGAGATCTCGGCGGCGATCTCGACGACGCGAAGGCCGTCCAACACACCGCCGCCGGCGGTCCCATGGCTCCTCAGCATCGCTACGCTCTGCATCGTCGCCGGCGCGACTCACGCTGGCAGTCCCATGGCCTTCGGCTCCATGTACTGACGAATTCCGAGGATGCCACCGCTTTCTCGGCCGATTCCGCTCTGCTTGAATCCGCCGAACGGCGCGCCGCCAGGACCGAAACCGTTGACCGCAATCTGGCCGGTTCGCACCCGGCGGGCGACGGCCACCGCACGGTCGACGTCGCCGCCCCACACCGCCCCGGAAAGCCCGTACTGCGAATTGTTGGCGATCCGCACCGCCTCGTCGTCGCCGCGGTACCGCAGCACCGACAGCACCGGCCCGAACACCTCCTCCTGGGCGATCGTCGAGTCCGGCGTGACGTCGGTCAGAATCGTCGGCTCGAAGTAGAAGCCGCGATCCAACCCGGGCGGGCGGCCACCCCCGGTGACGAGCTTGGCGCCGTCGTCGATCGCCCGGTTCACGTGTGCCTGAACACGTTTGCACTGTGCATCGCTGATCAACGGGCCCATGGCGACTTCCGGATCGGTGGGGTCGCCGACCTTCACCGACTGCGCCAAAGCAACCAGCCTGTCGACGATCTCGTCGTGGATCGGATCGGGCAACAACAGCCGGCTGTGCAGGATGCACGCCTGGCCGGCGTGAAATGAGCAGGACTCGAACAACATTCGTTGCAGCTGCTCGTCGTCGATGGTGGCGTCGTCGAGCACTATGCTGGCCGACTTGCCGCCGAGTTCGAGCAGCAGCCGCTTCATGCTCGCCCCGGCCGCGGTCATCACCTCACGCCCGACCGCCGAACTACCGGTGAAGCTGACCATGTCGATGCGGGGATCGACGGTCAGCAGCTTGCTGGACTCGACGTCGGTCGGTGTCACCACATTGACCACGCCTGGCGGAATATCGGTGTGCTCGTCGATGATTCGGGCCAGCGCGAGGCCGGCCAGCGGCGCCAGCGGCGACGGCTTCAGTACGACAGTGTTGCCCGCGGCCAACGCGGCGCAGACTTTCATCACGTTGAGGGTGTGCGGGAAGTTCCACGGCGTCAGGATCGACACCACGCCCAGCGGTTCGTAGCGCAGCAGCGTCTTTCCGGCGGCGCCATAGGCGTCGATCGGTTCTTCTACGGGGTGGGTGGCCAGTTCGGCCGCGTTGAGCGCCGCAAACGCAGGGCCTTCGACGTGGATGACCCGCTCGTTGGAGGTACAGCCCCATTCCTGTTGCGCGAGTTGGTAGAACGCGTCGGCCTGCGCCAGCAGCGCCTCGCCGAGCTGATTGAGGTAGCCGGCCCGCTGTTCCGGCCCGGCGTCGGCCCATGGCCCGGAGTCGAACGCCGCCCTGGCCGCGGCGATCGCGTCGCACACCTGGGCGTGGCTGGGATCGGGCACCGAGGCAATCGCCACTTCGGTGGCCGGATTGATGTCGTGGTAACGGCCCCCGGCCCCGTCAGGCTCGACCCACCGGCCATCGATGTAGACCGCGTAGGTGTCGAGCAGTGAGCGTGGGTCAGCCATGTCGTGTCCTTCCGGCGGCTCGACAACTTGGTTTACACCCGTCCTGCTGCTGTCGTCAATGCTGGATACCGGCGGGCGGCCATTTCGACTCAGCAGCAGCTGTATTGGACTAACGGCAGGTGTATTGACACCGCCGGTGCAGACAGAGTAGGCAGAGATAGCCGGACAGATGGACGATATCTGTACGGTTGCCCTTGGCGAGGAGACCTGGGTGACCACTAAGTCGATCTCGACCATTACCCTCCACGCCCCGGACTATGCTGGCGGTCCCTTTTCTCGCCAATCGCGTGTGCGGGATTGAGCGCGTCCGGGATCCGCGTGGTCTTCGCTCAACACCCGGTGCGCAACCGCGAAATCAGGAGGTTCCCGTCAGTGCCAGACACCGACTTGCTCAGCAAACTTAAGGCCCTTGTCGGCCAGCCCACCGGCGGCTCCGGAAAGCCCTCAGTGGCACCGGATCCGGTGAACCAAGCGATGATCCGGCACTGGGCGCATGCGCTGGACGACATGAACCCGGTCTATCTCGACCCGGAGTTTGCGACAAAGTCCCGGTTCGGTGGCATCGTGTCGCCGCCGGTAATGCTGCAAACCTGGACGATGCCGGCGCCGAAGCTCGCAGGTATCGGCGAGCGCGGCGGCTCCCCCGTCGAGATCACCAACAATCCCACCGCTTTTCTCGACGAAGCCGGTTACACCAGCATCGTGGCGACCAACTCCGACTTCGAGATCAACCGCTACCCCAGGCTGGGCGACGTGATCAGCGCGACGTCGGTGTATGAGGAGGTGTCCGACGAGAAGACCACCGCGCTGGGCACCGGGTTCTTCCTGACCTGGGCACTGACCTACACCGACCAGCACGGTGAAGTACTCGGCAAGCAGCGCTTCCGGGTCCTGCGGTTCAAGCCGGCGAACTGATGGCACCGCGACTGGCGCCGACCATCAGCCCGGGCCCGGTGAAAAGGGCCCTGTGCTGCAACAGTTCCGGTCGGCAGGGTGACATGGACTTGACCTTTTCCGAAGAGCAGCAGACCACCAGCAAGCTGACCCGTGATGCGCTGGGGCGTCGCGCCACTCAGGAAGGATCGCTATGGCCACCGCCAAAGCCCGCACGTCGACGTTGAAGTGGGCCGACATCAACGTCGGCGACGAGGTGACTCCGCTGGAGATACCGGTGACCACCACGATAATCGTCGCCGGCGCCATCGCATCCCGCGACTTCATGCCGGTGCACCACGACGCGGCCTACGCCAACAAGCAGGGCTCGCCGAACCTGTTCATGAACATCCTGACGTCGAATGGATACTGCGTCCGGTTTCTCACCGACTGGGCCGGCCCCGAGGCGATGATCACGAAATTGGCGATTCGCCTTGGAGTGCCGTGCTTTCCGGACGATCCGCTGCGTTTCACCGGTGAGGTCACCGGCAAGAGTGAAGGCTCCGACGGCGAGAACTTCCTCGAGGTCACTTTCCGGGCCGCCAACAGCCTCGGTAATCACGTCTCCGGCACGGCGGTCGTGAGCCTGGTCGATGGGCCCGGCGCGTGAGTCGCTCACTGTTGGCGGGTAACACCGCCATCGCCGGCACCGGGGTGCCGACCACCGGGCTGATCCTTGACTCGCGCTGACGCCAGCGAGCAGTTTTACCGACAGATGTCCCTCGCGATGGACCGCGGCGGTTCGCTGCAGGAGAAGTTCTCCCGGGCGGCGGTTTTCGTCACGCGGGCGCGGCGGGCGATCGCCTCCGAGAAATGCTTCGACGAGGAAGCGGTCAGCCTGTTGCTGACCAAGGCCGCGCCGCGGCTGAGTCCCGCGCGCTCAGGGCCGCAGCATCATTTTCACCGCGCCGTCCTGCTTCTTCTGGAAGATCTCGTAAGCGTGCGGCGCCTCGTCAAGCGGCAGGACATGGCTGGCGAAGGTGTCGACGCCGAGCGGATCGTCGTCGGTGAGCAGCGGCATGATGTCGTCCGACCAGCGCTTGACGTTGGCCTGGCCCATCCGCAGCGTGATCTGTTTGTCGAACAGCGTCAGCATCGGCAGCGGATCGGCCATTCCGCCGTAGACACCGATCAGTGAGATCGTGCCGCCGCGGCGCACGATGTCGATCGCCGAGTACAGCGCGCCGAGCCGGTCGACACCCGCGGTTTGCATCAGCCTCTTGGCCAACACATCCGGCAGCACACCGGTGATCTGCTGCGCCGTTTTGGTCAACGGCGAACCGTGCGCCTCCATACCGACCGCGTCGATCACCGCGTCGGTACCGCGCCCGCCGGTCAACTCGCGGATAACGTCGCCGACTGGGTCGTCGATCTGGCTGAGGTCGATGGTCTGGATGCCGCGCTCGGCGGCGCGGGCCAGTCGTTCGGGCACCAGGTCGACGGCGATCACCCGGTAGCCAAGGTGATCGGCGATGCGAGCGGCCATGTCTCCGATGGGCCCCAGCCCCAGTACCGTGACCGAACCCTCGTCGGGAAGGTCGGCGTAGGCCACCGCCTGCCACGCCGTCGGCAGCACATCGGAGAGATATACAAAGCGCGAATCGGGCGGTCCGTCAGGGACTTTCATGTGCGTGAATTGGGCCTGCGGTACCCGCAAAAATTCGGCTTGGCCACCGGGAACTCGACCGTACAGCTCTGAGTAGCCGAACAGCGCCGCGCCCATCCCCTGCTCGCGGACCTGAGTCGTCTCGCACTGGGTGTAGAGCTGCTGGTTACAGGTCCAGCATTTCCCGCAGGAGATCTGGAAAGGAATCACCACCCGGTCACCGACCCGCAGATCGCCGGTTTGGCCGCCGACCTCGCGAACAATGCCCATCGGTTCATGCCCGAGGATGTCACCGGGTTTCATGAACGGTCCCAGCACCTCGTAAAGGTGCAGGTCCGAACCGCAGATGTTGGTCGAGGTTACCTCGATGATGGCGTCGGTCGGCTTCTCTATCTTCGGGTCGGGCACCGACTCCACGCGAACGTCGCGTTTGCCGTGCCAGGTGACAGCTTTCATCGTCACGTCGTACCCGTCTGGCGACGGCCGAAACAGCGTGGTGGTCTCATGGCGCTCACCAGATGACCAATGGCCCTGCCCACGGGCCTGGTCCTGCGCAATTCTGAAAGCAGCCGAACTGGAGGTCGACCATGCCTGCCACCGTGGTGGAAGCCGAAGTCATCGAGGACGCGGTGACAGCGGCGTGCCGCGCTCCGTCACTGCACAACAGCCAGCCGTGGCGCTGGGTGCTCAACGGCGGCCAACTGCGGTTGTTCCTCGATCGCAGTCGCGTGCTGAGCACCGATCACCGGGCGCGCGAGGCGGTGATCAGTTGCGGCGCGACTCTCGACCATCTGCGGACGACGATGCTGGCACGTGGCTGGCGGCCGCACATCGACCGGTGCCCCGACCCGGCGAATCCCGATCACCTGGCGTCGCTCACCTTTACCGCGGCCGACAATGTCGCCGACCACGATCTGCGGCGGGCCCAAGCCATCTGGGTCCGTCACACCGACCGGCTACCTTTCAGCGGACCGACGAATTGGGACCTCATCGAACCCAAAGTGGTAGCCGCGGCCGGTGAAACGACTGTGCACGTCGACGTTCTGCCCGAGGACGCGCGGCCCCGACTGGCGTATGCAACCCAGCTCGCGGAGGACCTGCGGCTATACGACATTACCTACCACGACGAACTCCACTGGTGGACAGCGCCTTACCAGGCCTCCGAAGGAATCCCTTACAGCGCACTGGTTTCGCAGCACGAGAGCGGGCGGGTCGGAATAAACCGGGCCTTTCCAGCCACTCACCAACCCGAACGACGCTCCGCGATTCCCGAGGATCACGCCACGATCATGTTGCTGTCCACCGATCACGACACCCGCGCCGACGCGCTGGCGGCCGGCGAAGCGCTCTCGGCAATCCTGCTTGAGTGCACGCTCAACGGCCTGGCCACCTGCCCGGTGACGCATCTGACCGAACTGCACGTCACCCGTGATCTGGTTCAGGCGCTGGTGGATGGTGACGCCGCGCCGCAGGTCCTCATCCGAGTGGGTTTGTCACCGTCCACCGAAAACGCCCCGGCGCCGACACCACGACGAGGTCTTGCCGACGTCTTGGAACTGAACGGTTAGAAGGAGCCATCGATGAACCGCACCGACACCAAGCAGGCCGCCGTCGTGGTCGGCATCGACGGCTCCCAAGCCGCCATCCGGGCCGCGGAATGGGCAGTCGAGGAGGCCATCGGCCGGGAGATCCCGCTTCGCCTGGTGCACACCATTACCGCACTGGTTGAGCCCGCCCCGTTCAGCGCCGTCGGCAACGTCAACATGGAAGTCGAATATGCGGAAACGGCCCTCAGGGCTGCCTGCACGGCGGTGGTAGCGACGGGAAAACCGGTCAAAGTCGAAACCGAGGTTGTGCGCGGCGATCCCGCGGCAATACTCATCGCCGAATCGGCCAATGCCGCGATGATATGTGTGGGTTCGACGGGCATCGGCCGGTTGGCGCGCGCGTTGCTGGGTTCGACGGCCGCCGAGATCGCCGACGCGGCCCACTGCCCGGTCGCGATCATTCGCAGTCACGAAGACCGCTCAACGCGACGGAGCCCGTTGATCGTCGCCGCCGTCAACGACTCGGCGGACAGTGATCTGGTCGTCGAACTGGCGATCAAAGAGGCGAGGCTACGGCAAGCACCGATTCTCGCGGTCGAAGTGTCGCGGCGGGAGACCGATCGCAAGCCCGGGATTGGCCTGGCGCACCGGTTGCAATCCTGGCGCGCGTCCCACC
>NZ_JBYCLD010000248.1:0-4327 GCF_057473725.1 Mycobacterium sp. TH-M11
GATGACCTGCCGATCATTCAGTCCGCCGCCAGCAATCGGGTTGCCGCCAATGAACATCGTCGACTTGTCGCCGACGTCAAATGGTGGTTCGGCACCACGTTGACGGCTGCCCGAAAGGCGTTGAGCGATATCGGGGCTGTGGAGGTCGTCCTGGGTTCCGGAGCGGGTTATGTGCTTCCTGACGATCTGGAGATCGAGCCCGAGGTCGCGCCGTCGGCAGCGCTGCTACCGGGCCTCGATGTCACCACGATGGGTTGGCTCGACCGCGACTGGTATCTCGGCGAACACCGCGGTCAGGTGTTCGACCGCAACGGCAATGCCGGGCCCACCGCCTGGTGGAACGGACACGTGGTGGGCGGGTGGTATCAGGACCACGAGGCGCACGTCCAAGTGCAACTCCTGGAGGATCCCGGCCGCGACGGGCGGCGAGCGTTGCAGCGGCGAGCCACCGAGCTCACGTCGTGGCTCGACGGCGTCCGCATCAACCCGCGCTTCCCGTCGCTGTTGTCGAAATCCGGGACGTGAGGCCGCCAGGCTCAAGCACTGACTTTGCGGCGCTTGGTCGCTCGCTTCGTGGCGCCGGCTGACCGCTTGTTGCCGGCGGCGAGTATTTCCGCGAGGAACTTGCCGGTGTAGCTCTCCGGCACCGCCATGACGTCCTCTGGTGTGCCTTCGGCGACGATGGTTCCGCCGCCGGCGCCGCCCTCGGGACCCATGTCGATGACCCAGTCCGAGGTCTTGATCACGTCCAGGTTGTGCTCGATGACGATGACGGTATTGCCTTTGTCGACAAGCCCGTTGATGACATCGAGCAGCTTGCGGATGTCTTCGAAGTGCAGGCCCGTGGTGGGCTCATCGAGAATGTAGACGGTGCGACCGGTGGAGCGCTTCTGCAACTCCGAGGCCAGCTTGACCCGCTGCGCTTCACCCCCGGACAGCGTCGGCGCCGGCTGGCCCAGCCGCACGTAGCCCAGCCCGACGTCGACCAGCGTGCGCAGATAGCGGTGGATGCTGGTGATCGGCTGGAAGAACTCCGCGGCTTCTTCGATCGACATGTCGAGCACTTCGGAAATGGTCTTGCCCTTGTAGTGCACCTCGAGGGTCTCGCGGTTGTACCGGGCGCCGTTGCACACCTCGCAGGGCACGTACACGTCCGGCAGGAAGTTCATCTCGATCTTGATGGTGCCGTCTCCGGTGCATGCCTCGCAGCGACCGCCCTTGACGTTGAACGAGAACCGGCCCGGCTGATAGCCACGCACCTTGGCCTCGGTGGTCGCGGCGAACAGCGTGCGGATCTTGTCGAAGACCCCGGTGTAGGTGGCCGGGTTGGACCGCGGGGTACGACCGATCGGCGACTGGTCGACCCGGACCAGCTTGTCGACGTGGTCCAGCCCGGTGACGCGGGTGTGCCGGCCCGGGACATGGCGAGCGCCGTTGAGCCGATTGGCCAGCACCGAGGCCAGGATGTCGTTGACCAACGTCGATTTGCCCGAACCCGAGACTCCTGTCACCGAGGTCAGCACACCGAGCGGGAACGCCACGTCGATGCCGCGCAGGTTGTGTTCGTTGGCGCCCACCACAGTGAGCTGACGTTTCTTGTCCACCGAACGCCGAATCGTCGGGGCCGCGATGCTTTGCTTGCCGGACAGGTAGGCGCCGGTGATCGATTCCTTGTTGGTCAGCAGGTCGGCGTAGGTGCCGCTGTGCACGATGTGGCCGCCGTGCTCACCCGCGCCCGGACCGATGTCGACCACCCAGTCGGCGTGCGCGATGGTGTCCTCGTCGTGCTCGACGACGATCAGGGTGTTGCCCAGATTCCTTAGGCGAGTGAGGGTTTCGATCAGCCGGCGATTGTCCCGCTGGTGCAGACCGATCGACGGCTCGTCGAGCACGTAGAGCACCCCGACCAGGCCGGAGCCGATCTGGGTGGCCAGCCGGATCCGCTGCGCCTCGCCACCGGACAACGTGCCCGCCGCCCGGGATAACGACAGATATTCCAGCCCCACGTCGAGCAAGAAGCCCAGCCGCGACTGGATCTCCTTGAGTACCTGGCCCGCGATCGCCTGCTCGCGGGTGCCCAGCGTGAGCCCGTTGAGAAACTCGGCGCAGTCGGAGATGGAGAGCTCGCAGACCTGTGCGATCGACTTCGTGCCCTGCTCCCCCGCGGCCAGGGTTACCGCCAGGATCTCCGGTTTGAGCCGCGTGCCGTTGCACACCGGGCACGGAACGTCCCGCATGAAGCCCTCGTAGCGCTCCTTCATCAGCTCGGACTCGGTCTGATCCAGCTTGCGCTCCAGGAACGCCAGCACGCCCTCGAAGTCGGCGTAATAAGACCGGGTGCGGCCGTAGCGGTTGCGGTATTTGACGTGGACCTGCTCGTCGCAGCCCTCCAGAATGGCCTTGCGCGCCTTGACCGGAAGCTTGCGCCACGGGGTGTCGACATCGAAGCCCATGGATTCACCCAGGCTCGCCATCATTCTCGTGAAGTACTCCGAAGTGTGGCCCATCGACCAGGGCGCCACCGCACCCTCGGCCAGCGTGCGATCCGGGTCGGGCACCACCAGATCGGGGTCGACTTCTTTGCGGATGCCCAGACCGACGCACTCCGGGCAGGCGCCATAGGGCGAGTTGAACGAGAACGACCGCGGCTCCAGGTCGTCGACGGCCAGCGAGTGACCGTTCGGGCAGGCCAGTTTCTCGGAGAACCGCTGCTCGCGGTTATGGGCGTCGTGGTCCTGGTCGACGAACTCCAGCACCACGATGCCGTCGGCCAGGTTCAGCGCGGTCTCGACCGAATCGGTGAGCCGCTGCTTCGCGCTGGCCTTGACGGTCAGGCGGTCCACCACCACCTCGATGTCGTGCTTTTCCTGCTTCTTCAGCTTCGGCGGATCGGTCAGCGGATGCACCACGCCGTCGACCCGGACGCGGCTATAGCCCTGCGCGTTGAGTTTTTCGAAGAGGTCGGCGAATTCGCCTTTGCGGGTCCGCACCACCGGCGCGAGCACCTGGAAGCGGGTTCCTTCGGGCATGACCAGCACCTGATCGACGATCTGCTGCGGAGTCTGGCGGGCGATCCGCTCACCGCAGACCGGGCAATGCGGTGTGCCGGCCCGGGCATAGAGCAGCCGCAGGTAGTCATAGACCTCGGTGATGGTCCCTACCGTCGACCGCGGGTTGCGGTTGGTCGACTTCTGGTCGATCGACACCGCCGGGGACAAGCCCTCGATGAAGTCGACGTCCGGCTTGTCCATCTGCCCGAGGAACTGCCGGGCGTACGCCGACAGCGACTCGACGTAGCGCCGCTGCCCTTCGGCGAAAATCGTGTCAAACGCCAGCGACGACTTCCCCGAGCCCGACAGCCCCGTGAAGACGATCAACGCGTCGCGGGGCAAATCAAGATCGACGCTGCGCAGATTGTGCTCGCGCGCACCCTTGACGATCAGGCGATCAGCCACCCGGCCCCTTTCTGAGCGCTCACTGGACAGGTCGTTTCTCATGCTATGTGCCCACACCGACAAGCGATCGGCGGCCGGTGACGTCAGACGCCAACCGAGGGAACGAATCGTGAGCCCGGTGTGCAAGGGTGGCCGTCGTGACCGAACCAGTCGATCCGATGCAAGCCCTGGCGACAATCCTGGCCTAACACGGCCCGTTACCCGAGGACGACATCGCACGTCGGCTGCAGGAAGCCGGCGTGACCGATTCCGATGCCGTCCTGGACGCCCTTCACCTTGGAATTGATTGTCGGGCAGCGCAATTAGACGACGACCGGTGGGTGTGGCTGCCTGCGCTGCTGGCCGGGCGAGTATTCAGCCACCGGGTTGGCGCGAACGAGGCAGTCGATCCGGGCGGGGCGCTGCTGTTGGAGCCGGGCACACTGGCGGCGTTGGGGGTCGCCGCGGGCGATCTGGTCGGGCTGCGGCTGACCACAGCCGGCCTCGCCTTGGAGCGGGTCGGCACGCCCCCCTCCGGCGCGGACGCGGGCGTAGGCGCGCTGCTGGCGGACACGCTCGACGCCGACGAGCCGAGGTTCTTTCCCGAGGCGGTCTGGACCGCGTGCGTCGAAGATCCGGCGTTGTTCGCCCAGCCGCTGGCGCCGCTACGCGAGATCGCCGACCACCACGGTCTGGCGCATCGAGGCGATTGGCTGGCGCCCGCCGGCTTCGACTTCGACGCGTGGGACCTCGACCGCGGATGCGCGCTGCTGGCCAGCCGCCACGATCTTGATCCCGACGACGCATTCGCGCTGTTTATGCTGATCAAACTGCACGAGCAAATGGAACTGACGCTGCTCAGCGTCGACCCGGACGAGCCGCTGAAGGACGCG
>NZ_JBYCLD010000249.1:0-3560 GCF_057473725.1 Mycobacterium sp. TH-M11
CCGGAGTCCACACGGTGGGCGTGCCGGAGCGGCGGGGTTTGCCGGAGAGCACCCGCTCCATCTCCGACCAGCCCGGCGGACCGTTGCTCCATCCCACCTCGCCAGTGTATCGAATGTATGTTCGGATATCTCACCCGATGACGATCAGCTTGCCGTCGACCGGCTTCCCTTGCACTGCTGGGCAGTACACCACCAGAACATCTTTGACAGGGCTTGGGGAAACTCTCAGAGATTCTCAGGCAGCCGGCTTCTGTACGCCTGCCGACGGTACTTCAACTACGTTGCCACACAACCGACCCCAGTTGTTTACACGATTTAATCTCGGCGCCACCTCCCGCCGAGGGCACCGGCGAATAATCGTGCGAAGTCCCAGAGCTTGAATGGCGGTGTCGATTCGTGGAGCAACTCAATACTCTCGATGCAGGCTTCCTCATGGCCGAAGATTCGGACCGTAACGTCAGTCTGGCAATCGGTGGAATCGCCATCATCGACGGCGCGGCCCCGGCGTATGAACAATTCAAAGCTGTTCTGGCAGAGCGTGTTCGATCAGTCCCTCGATTCACGCAGATGCTGCGCACCCAGCCTTTCGATGTCGGCGCACCGCAGTGGGTCGACGATCCGGCATTCGACATCAGCCGTCATGTGCGGCGCATAGCAGTCCCGCGGCCAGGTGATGACACCGAACTGTTCCAGGTTGTCGCCGACGTGCTGGAGCGCCGACTCGACCGCGACCGCCCGCTGTGGGAATGCTGGGTCATCGAAGGCCTGAAGGGCAAGCGATGGGCGATCCTGATGAAGGTCCACCACTGCATGGCCGATGGGATCTCGGCGATTCGCATCCTCGCCCGGCTGTGCGACGAGGTCGACGGCGATATGTTCACCCGGCCCGCCGCGAAGCGGGCAGGCCGGCACCCACACTTGACACCGGTACCCGAGCGAGCATCGCGCACCAACCCGCTGAGCGATCTCTGGCGGACCGCCACCGGGATCACCGGCATGGCGACCCGAACGGTCAGCGGCGCGACCGAGATCGCCGCCGGTCTGATGCGTCCGACCGCGGGATCGTCGCTGGTCGGCCCGGTTACCTCGATGCGGCGCTATTGTGCGGTCCGCGTCCCACTCGCCGATGTCGAGCAGGTCTGCCGCAAGTTCGACGTCACTGTCAACGACGTCGCGCTGGCCGCGATCACCGAAGGCTATCGATCCGTTCTGCTGCACCGCGGCGAAAAACCCCGCCCGGATTCGCTGCGCACCCTGGTACCGGTTTCGGTACGCTCGCCCGACTCCGCAGACAAGCCGGGTAACCGAATCTCGATCATGCTGCCCTATCTTCCGGTCGACGAAGACGACCCGATCCAGCAGTTGCGCGCAGTGCACGCCAGGCTGACCCGGACCAAGCAGGGCGGCCAGCGCCAGGCCGGCAACGTGGCGGTCTCGATAACCGGCTTCGTCCCATTCATGTTGTCCTCGTGGCTGATTCGACTGATAACCCGCCTACCGCAACGCGGCATCGCGACGCTGGCAACCAATGTCCCGGGCCCCCACCGACGGCTGCAGATGATGGGCCGCACAGTCAGCCGGCTGCTGCCCATTCCGCCGATCGCCCTGCAGCTGCGCACCGGTATCGCCGTGATGAGCTACGCCGACGACCTGGTATTCGGTATCACCGCCGACTACGACGCGGGAGCCGACATCGACGAGTTGGCCGACGGCATCAAAATCGGGGTCGCGCGCCTGGACATGCTCAGCCACGACTCGGTCCTGCTGTTCGACAAGAAATCGGTCTGACCCACAGCGACTAACCTGACTAGCGGCGCCGCATCCGCGGCCCGGGAAGGCGGGAATGTCGGTCATCATCGACCCACGTCGCCTGGATGCCGTGTTGTTCGACGCCGAGCCCGAGCCCGCGTTCGTGGCACGACTCAACGACGCAGGTGTGCGCCCCGCTGAATCAGATCCCGCCTCGTTCGTCGAGTCGGCCGACCGCCTCGGGACACGACCGGGCCGCTGCGCAGTCGTCGCGTCCACCGACAAAGCGGCGGCGACCGCGCGAGCCGCCGGCTTCGCACTGGTGATTACCGACCCCAACGACGTCGCCGTTCGCACCGGGGATCGGCCGATGTCCGAACTGCCCGACGCTGTGCAGGCGCTCGATGCCATTGCCAGGCCCGCGGCGTTCTACGACTTCGACGGCACACTGTCCGAGATCGTCAACGACCCGGACTCCGCGCGACTGGTCGACGGCGCAGCCGAGGCGCTGACCGCGCTGAGTGCTCAATGCCCGGTGGCGATCCTGAGCGGCCGCGACCTGGCCGACGTTCGGCAGCGGGTCGGCCTGCCCGGCCTGTGGTACGCGGGCAGCCACGGCTTCGAGCTGACCGGGCCCGACGGCGTGCACCACCAGAATGCCGAAGCAGCACAGAGCATTCCGGTGCTGGCAGCAGCCGCCACAGCGCTGGCCCGCCAACTCGGCGAGGTTGCGGGAGTCGTCGTGGAACACAAGCGATTCGGCGTCGCCGTGCACTACCGCAATTCCGCGCGTGACCGGGTCGGCGAGGTGGCCGCGGCGGTGCGAAGCGCCGGGCATCGGACCGGCCTGCGCGTGACGACCGGTCGTGAAGTCATCGAACTTCGTCCAGATGTCGACTGGGACAAGGGAAAAACGTTGCGCTGGGTGCTCGACTACATCCGCGGCAACGAAGGCCCGCTGCTGCCGGTCTACCTCGGCGACGACATCACCGACGAGGATGCCTTCGACGCGGTCGCCGACAACGGCATCGCCATCCTGGTGCGGCACAGCGACGACGGCGACCGCGCTACCGCGGCCCATTACGCGCTGGACAACCCCGAGCGGGTGCGGGAATTCACCGAGCGGCTGGCACAGCGACTCGCGGACTGATCACAGGACCGCTTGCGACTGAATAGTTTTGGCGGCCAGCTTGCCGCTGTCGCCGCGAATCTCAGTCTCGACCACAATGACTCGCCGCCCGACGTGCAAGGGACGGCTGTGCGCCTTGACCGTGCCGGAGCCAGTCGCGGCGAGAAAATTGGTCTTGGATTCGATGGTCGTGGTCCCACCGGCGCCGTCGGGAAGATTCAGGAATGCGCAGACCGCGCCGGAGGTGTCCGCGAGCGCCATCACGATGCCGCCGTGCAGCACGCCTCCGCCGGTCGTCAAGTTCGGGGCCCAATCCAGGCTCAGCACAACTTCATCCGGACTCGCGGTGTCGGCGGTGATGCCCAGCGTGACGGCCAGCGGGACCAGTCCGTGGATCATTTCGGTGGCGGCGGTGTCGGTCATCGGCTCACTTTCCTAGTGCCCGCAACGTCGCGGCGGTGTCCGCGTCGGCGGGATAAAACGGTTCGATCGCCACGTCGACAGATCGGCTAACCCTCGATGTACTCCACGGCGCCGTCTTCGAGCACCAGCCGGGCGTTGCTGCCGTCGGGCCCGGCCGCCTCGGTGCGGAACACCGCCTTGCCGGGCCCGGTGCGCCAGATCAAGGTGGTCAGCGTCTCCCCGGGAAACACCGGTTTGGTGAATCGTGCGTCGATGGCGG
>NZ_JBYCLD010000250.1:0-2068 GCF_057473725.1 Mycobacterium sp. TH-M11
GCCGGGAGCTACCCACCGTCGTCACTCAAACGGTTCAGCGGGCGGCGCACCGAGCGCTGAACCCGATCTTGCGCGGCAAGAACCTCGACCCACCGCCGAGCGTGGGCACCCTGTTCGCGATGTTTCCCTGGCTGTCAGCGATACCGGCCTACCTGGTCGGTGTGGGGGTGCGCCCGGAGCGGGCACCGGCCTTCGCGCGCCGCCAGAGTCGCTCGGACCGGTCGCGCTAGCCTCGATTTTGCATGGAAAATGGGTTCGGGCTCGGTCTGATGGCGAATTGGCTGATTGGTAATGATTTTCGGGTGGTGGCGTGGCGGAGCTGTCCCGTGTCGCCGGGTGGGGCGGGCTTTCCCAGGGCCGGTGGGCCTTTCAACGTTGGTCGGTCGGATGGGCCGCGGTGTTATCGGAAGGCGCTGCGGATGGTCTGCCAGGCGGCGGCTATCGCCGATGCCCACCGCCAGGTGACATCCAGGCGTAGCCGCAGTTGACGGGCACTGCGGGTGACGCGGGCCGCGACGTGCAGGACCCGGTAGCGGAAGGTGGCGATCTCAGCGCGGGCCAGTGCCGGGTGGCTACCGAATCCGATGAGTCGGGTCCAGGTGACCAGGTCGGCGCCGGCCAGAATGACTTCGAGCCAGGCAGCGTTGGCCCAGAAGGAATGACACGGCAGGTTACGCAGACCGGTGGCCTTCAGTTCGCGGATACGGTCCTCGACGCGGGCGTGCTGACGGTGCCGTAACTCCAGGCCCGCTACCTGCCCGGCGATGATTCCGGGTGGTGTGTCGGTGATGAACGCGGTGATCCGCATCCCGTCGGCGTCGGTGAACCGCAACTGCGCGCCGGGGTGGGGGCGTTCTCTGCGCAGGATCAACCGGGTCCCGGCCGGCCAGGAGGCCAGGTTGACCAGGGTGGTGGCCTCGGCGACCCAGGCGCCGTCGCGGATACCGCCGTCGGTGTCGATCGCCGGGTACCAGGCATCAGCGAGGGTGAGACTGTCCACGGCGTCCTGCACGCGGGCGTCGACAGGGTAGCCGAAGGAGAACCCGACCCCGGCGATGCGGCAGGCATCGGCGAATCGGTGGGTGGCCCCGGCGGTGTCGCAGCGCACCACCACCCGGGGCTTATCGGGATCATCGGGGTGGTCTGGGTCGGGCCGCCACGCCGGGGGCAGGGCGGCCAGTGCCTGTCCCAGAACGATGACGTGGTCACTGGCAGTGTTGGAGCCGGCGTTACCGTTGCGCAGCAACCCGGCCAGAGCCTCGCCACCGGCGATCTCGGGGCGGTCCAGGAACGCTAGCAGCGGATGAAGACCGAACGTCTTCTTCCAGGTCGGGGCGGCGCCGGTCTTGTTGTCGGAGTGATCGATGACCAGGGTGGCGTCGATGTCGATGTGCAGCCAGCCCTCACCAGCGGGGGACGCTCCGGCTTCCCAGGCCGCGGCCCGCGCGGCGGCCCGCGCGGCCCGTACCCCGGGTAGGTGTGCGGCGTCGATGCGCTCATCGACCAGCCGCCACATCGTGGTCGTCGAGGCCTTCGCACCCAGGACGTGCTCGCGATCCCCGCACAGTTGCGCGACCCCGTCGATGCAGTCGGCCCCGTCGGCGACCGCGGCGGCCAGATCAGCGAACACCTCCCCGGGCGCGTACACCCACGGGCCCCGGTAGGTATCCGCCAGCGCGGCCGTGACCTGCGTCGATAACCCGGTCCGGTCGGCCAGTTCGCGCAGCATGCCCATCCCGGCATGCGACACCACACCTTGGCCGTCAGCAGACACTTTCACCCGCCCTGCCACCGCGATATTCTTCACCTGCGAGGTGCCTTCCACTTGGAACGATTGAACCGTCGACAAGTCCAATTATTCCTTGCAGGACAGGCACTTTCGCTCATCTACACACCTTCACAAGGCGCATTTCGCGAAAAATCTGGGCTAGCCAGGCTACCGACCACCGAGGTGGCCGACGCCGCGTTCGGCGACGAAGTTGGGCTGGGTGACAAGCCGGTCGTCAGGCACCACCCGCTGGGCACGCGGGCTGCCCAACCGCCAAGCCGGTGACCCGAACCGTCATCA
>NZ_JBYCLD010000251.1:0-2090 GCF_057473725.1 Mycobacterium sp. TH-M11
CCCGACGACGAGCCCGTGCACGCGATCGCGCTGCGCTGCCAAGTCCGCATCGAACCATTGCGACGTGGCTACTCCGACGACGAAGCAGCGGGGCTGACGGATTTGTTCGGGCCACGCGAACGCTGGGCCACCACTCAACACACCTTCCTGTGGCAGCATTGCACGGCGATGGTGCCGGCGTTCCTGGGCACCAGCGAGATCACGCTGCCCCTGGAGTGCACCTACGATTTCGAGGTCGCGGCAGCCAAGTACCTGCACGCGCTGCGCGACGGCGCCGTTCCACTGCAATTCCTTTTCAGCGGAACGGTATTCACGCCGGGTCAGCGCGGCTTCTCTGTCCAGCAAGTGTCGTGGGGCTGCGAGGACCACTACGAGATGCCGGTAGCGGTGTGGCGCGAACTCATCCGGCTGCACTACCCGAACACCGGGTGGGTGCGGCTGTCTCACGACGCGGTGGCCGCACTGGCCGCCTACAAGTCGGCGCGCGGCCTGATGAGTATCGAGGACGCGGTCACCACGCTGCTGGGCGCGGCGCACCAGGTGGCGCGATGACCGCGGATTGGGACCGGGCCCGCGCCGTCGCCGACGCCGTGCTGTACGAGGGTTACCTGCTCTACCCGTACCGCGCGACGTCAAGCAGGAACCGATCGCGTTGGCAGTGGGGCGTTTTGGGCCCCGCGGGTGCCTCCGACGCCGGGATCGGCGAGGACGACACCATCACCGCGCAGTTCCTCGTCGACGGAGCGCAATCAATCACGCTGGTGGTGCGCTTCCTGCAACTGCAGCACCGCCGCGCCGAGCGCGACGCCGGTGGCGGCCGCTTCGAACCCGTCGACGAACTGATCACATCGTCCGGTTCGTGGCTGACGTGGGACGAAGCGGTCGAACACGAGGAATCCTTTGGCCCTTTCGCACTCGACGATTCGGCTCAGCCCTGGATTTTGCCGCTGACCGCCGCGGGGTCAACCAGCATTGAGCAGGTCGAGAACGGTTGGCTGGTAAGGGAACGACGAAAACTCAACGCCCGCGTGACGATAGGCGCCGAGCCAGACGGCGCGCTGCAACGGGTATCGGTGAGCATCACCAACGTCGGTAAACCTGCCGCCGACAAGGCCGAAGCGATCGCGCGATCCTTGATCGGCACCCACGTCATCGCCGAAGTCGTTGGCGGCGCCTTCGTCTCGCTCCTCGAGCCGCCGTTGACGGCTGCCGACGCAGTGTCCCGTTGTAGCCAGCACCGCTGCTTCCCGGTGCTGGCCGGGCCGCCCGGCGCCGGGGATCTGCTGCTGGTCTCCCCGATCATCCTCTACGACCACCCCGAGGTCGCCGAACAGAGCGAGACTGCGCTCTACGACTGCACCGAGATCGACGAGATCCTGACGTTGCGCGTGATGACGATGACCGACCAGGAGAAGGCGCAGGCCCGCGCCACCGATCCGCTTGCCGCGCAGATCATCGACCGCTGTGACTCGATGTCGCCCGAAGCCATGGCACGCCTGCACGGCGCCCTGCGGGATCCGGGGAAGCCCGCGGGCCTGATTCCGGAGGTGCCCGAGGGCATCGATTGGTGGGATCCGCTGGCCGACAACGCGGTAGCGCCTGAGCTGGACGCGGTGCTGGTGAACGGCGTCCGGGTGGCGCGGGGCAGTCGGGTAGTGCTGCATCCGGGGCGTCGAGCCGACGCACAAGACCTGTTCTTCGCCGGCAAGACGGCGCGCGTCACCACCGTGCACGAAGACGTCGACGGCAACCAGCACGTCGGTGTCGTCGTCGAGGACGATCCGGCCGCCGACCTGCACGAGTGGTACGGCCGCTACCTGTACTTCTCCCCCGATGAAGTCGAGCCGCTTGAAATCACTACTACAGATAGGAATTCGATATGGCGATCGTAGGATGGGTGTTCGTCGGCATCTTGGGGTTGGTCGTTGTGGCCGGAATCACGGTAGGACTGATATCCCTCCCCGATGCCCGGCGATACCTCAAGATCCGGCATATGTAGGGTCACCGGGCGGTCCGAGTCCAGTGCGCATCCTGGTGGCCGGCATCGGCAACATCTTCCTCGGCGACGACGGGTTCGGCTCCGAGGTAGT
>NZ_JBYCLD010000252.1:0-1540 GCF_057473725.1 Mycobacterium sp. TH-M11
GTGGTGGCGATCCTCGGTACCACCTACACCGGCGAACTCGAGCCGATCGCCGAAATCTGCGCGGCGCTGGACAAACTGGCGGCCGGCGGCGGCGTCGACATTCCGGTGCACGTGGACGCCGCCAGCGGCGGTTTCGTGGTGCCATTCCTGAACCCGTCGCTGAAGTGGGACTTTCGGCTACCACGGGTGGTGTCGATCAACGTCAGCGGGCACAAATACGGGTTGACCTATCCAGGTGTGGGCTTTGTGGTGTGGCGCAGCAGCGAGTATCTGCCCGAGGAACTGGTGTTTCACGTCAACTACCTCGGCGGTGACATGCCGACCTTCACGCTGAACTTCTCCCGGCCGGGTAATCAGGTCGTCGGCCAGTACTACAACTTCCTGCGGCTGGGCCGCGAGGGCTACACGCAGGTGATGCAGACCCTGTCGCAGACGGCGCGCTGGCTCGGCGAACAATTGCGGACCGGCGAGCACTGCGAGATCATCTCCGACGGCTCGGCGATTCCGGTGGTCAGCTTCCGGCTGGCCGCGAATCGGGGATACACCGAGTTCGACGTGTCGCATGAGCTGCGCGGATACGGCTGGCAAGTGCCGGCGTACACCATGCCGGACAACGCCACGAACGTATCGGTGCTGCGCATCGTCGTGCGGGAAGGCATGTCGGCCGACCTGGCCCGGGCGTTACACGACGACGCGCGCAGCGCCCTGGCCAGCCTCGACAAGCTCAAGCCCGGTGGGCACTACCAAGCTGGGCACTTCGCGCACTGACCTCGACGTTCGGCGAGAGTGCGACTGGCGACACATCGCGTGAGTGACGGTGTCGGTGGTTGCACTTTCGCGGCGGGCCGCGACTCTCTGGGACAATGGCGGCCGTGTCCGCAACGCCGATCTCCCTGACGCCCGGTGTGCTCGCCGAGTCCGTCGTGGATCTGGGCGCCGTCGCCCACAACGTGCGGGTGCTGCGCGAGCACGCCGGTAACGCGCAGGTGATGGCCGTGGTCAAGGCCGACGGCTACGGCCACGGCGCCGTCGAAGTGGCCCGGACCGCCTTGGCCGCCGGTGCTGCCGAACTCGGTGTCGCCACCGTCGCCGAAGCGCTCGCACTGCGTGCCGCAGGTCTCACCTCGCCCGTGCTGGCCTGGCTGCATCCGCCCCGCATCGACTTCGGTCCGGCGCTGCGGGCCGACGTGCAGATCGCGGTGTCCTCGGCGCGCCAACTCGACGAGGTCGTCGGCGCGGCTCGTCGCACCGGGCGCACCGCAGCGGTGACTCTCAAGGTCGACACGGGGCTGAATCGAAACGGAATCCCGCTGGCGCAGTACCCCTCGATGCTCGACGCGTTGGTGCCCGCCGTCGCCGAGGGCACCATCCGCCTACGCGGCCTGATGTCGCACATGGTGTACGCCGACCAGCCCAACAACCCGATCAATAACCTTCAAGCGCAACGCTTTACCGATATCGTGGCCCTGACGCGCGCGAAGAAGGTGCGGTTCGACGTCGCCCATCTGTCGAATTCCTCGGCCACCATGTCGCGGCCCGA
>NZ_JBYCLD010000253.1:0-1943 GCF_057473725.1 Mycobacterium sp. TH-M11
CCTTCATGATCTCGCTGGTGCCGCCGTAGATCCGGTTCACCCGCGAACCGGTGTACATGTTGGCGATCGGGTATTCGGCCATGTAGCCGTAGCCGCCGAAGATCTGCAGGCACTTGTCGACCACCTGATCGGATTTCTCCGCGGCGAACAGTTTGGCCATCGACGCGGTCATCGGATCGTTCTTGCCGCCGACGTACTGGCTGATCGCGTAGTCGACCAGGGTCTTGATCGCGAGCGTGTCCGTCTTGCATTCGGCCAGCACGAATTTGGTGTGCTGAAAGTTGCCGATCGGCCGGCCGAATGCCTCACGCTCCTTGGAGTAGCGGATGGCCTCCAGCACCGCCGCCTCGGCCAGCGCCGCGCACAGCGTCCCGATGATCAGCCGCTCCCGGGCCAACTGGTCCATCAGCTGATAGAACCCCAGCCCCTCCTGCTCCCCGAGCAGGTTGGCCACCGGCACCCGCATGTCGGTGAAGAACAGCTCCCGGGTGTCCTGGCCGTGCTGGCCGATCTTCTGCAACACCCGCCCACGTTCGAAGCCAGCCAGTCCGTTGGTCTCGGCGACGATCAGCGACACCCCGGCCGCCCCCTGGGACGGGTCGGTCTTGGCGACGATCACCAGCAGATCGCAGTGGGTCCCGTTGGAGATGAACGTCTTCGAGCCGTTGATGACGTAGTGGTCGCCGTCGCGCACCGCGCTGGTGCGCACCGACTGTAGATCCGAGCCGGTCCCCGGCTCCGTCATCGCGATGGCCAGCACCGCCTCGCCGCTGATGACCTTGGGCAGCCAGCGTTTGCGTTGCTCGTCGTTGCCGTAGGCATACAGGTAATGCGCCACGATCGGTGAATGCACCGAGAAGCCGAAGCATTGGTCGTGGGCGTAGACCAATTCTTCCTGGACCACCGAGTGCATGGCGTAGTCGCCGCCGGCTCCGCCGAACTCCTCGGGCAGATCCAGTCCCAGCAGCCCGGCGTCGCCGGCCTTGTTCCAGAATTCGCGGTCTACGCCGTGTTGGGCGACCCAGCGCTCCTGATGCGGGGTGGCCTCCTTGCGCAGGAACTCCGCGGCGTGCTTGCGCAGTTCGCGGTGCTGGTCGGTCTCCCAGAACGGGCGGTAATCGGGGAACAGTTGCGACATCCCCGGATGGTAGCCGTTGCCTTTTGGTGAGCGAATGTGAGTTCGCTTCGTCATTAGGCAGCCTCGCCTTTTGGTGAGGCGGTCCCAGTCTGATCCACTCGGCGGTGGTGCTGGGTTGACGCTTCGCGGCCTGCGGCGTCGCCCGCGAGCGCGGGTTCGGTCTCACACGTGGCTCCACGTCCTGCCACCGGGCCACTCCCGGCGGGACTCTGTTCACCCAACTGTGTGGGCACGCCGAGTCGGGCGAGGTTGATCGCAGCACCCAGATCACGGTCGATCTGTTTACCGCATTCGTCACACTGAAAGACTCGATCGGCCAGGGTGAGGTTTGACTTTCGCCTCCCGCAAGCCGTGCACGTCTTCGATGACGGATAAAACCGGTCGGCTTCCACCAGATGACTGCCGTACCAACGACTTTTGTAGACCAGCATACGCCGGATTTCAGCGAGGGCAGCATCAGCCAGGGCCCGATTGAGGCCGCGCTTGCGAGCCCCGCCCGCGGCTCGCATGCCCGCAGCGTTGAGGGTCTCCACCACCACGACATCGTGCTGCTGCGCCAAGGTGGTGGTTGCCTTGTGCAGGACGTCGCGGCGCACCGCCGCGGCATGGGCGTGTATGCGGCCGATGCGGGCCTGCGTGCGCCGCCACCGCTTCGACGGCTGCTGGCGAGCCCGGGTCTGCGCGTCATACGGGCCACGTTGGCGGGCGGCCCGACGCTGCAGGGCGCGCAACCGCGATTGCGCCGCGCTCAATGACTTCGGTGCAGCAATGCGCGCGACTTCCAGGCCCTCGGGTGTCGCAACTA
>NZ_JBYCLD010000254.1:0-2657 GCF_057473725.1 Mycobacterium sp. TH-M11
CTCGCAGCGCGGTAGCTGCCGCTACAACTCGACTTCTGGTCGGGGCGTGACCGGCCGAACGGGCGCGGACGGCGCTACCGGAGCCGCGGGCGCACTCGACTGTCCGCCCGACGCGCCAGGGCCCAGGTCCGGTGTCGGCTCCAGGCGTTCTCGCGGTGGTCCGGCCGCGTGGTGCTGCGGCTCGGCTGGCTTATCAGGCCTGTCCTGGTTGTCCTGGTTGTCTTTGTCGGGCTGATCAGCTGGCGGATCGCCGGGCTTTGCTTCGCTCTGATCGTGCTGGCTGCCGTGCCCCATTCCCGCCATGCCGCCCAGGCTCTGCACGCCCTGCATCAACATCTGGGGAAGCGAGCCGACCATGCCGGCCATCTGCATCGGCGCCTGCATCATCTGTCCGGCCATCTGCATCGGCATTTGCATCATCTGGCCCATCTGGCTCATGCTGCCCATGGCTGAGCCCGCGGACGATCCGCCGGCACCGCCGGATTGGCCCTGACTGCCGTTGGGTCCGAATTGCTGCTGCCCGAACCGGTTTCCCAGATCACCGTCGGTGTCGGCATATCGGCCGGCCGCCTTGACGATGTTGGCCGCGAACGTCTTTGCCTTGTCGGCGGCGTCGTCCAGCGTCATGGCCCGACTATCGGTTCTTCGATCTTGGCCACCTGCGCCGCGATCGCTACCGAGAGCGGATCGCTGCCCGAGACGGTGAAAGGCTCCGGCGCTTTGGGGATGTTCTCGGCGTGCTCGGCCAGTTTGCCCCCGGCCTGCGCCAGTTTTTCGTGATCCACCCTGAGCGTCTCATGTGTCATCGGTTGGCCTCCTTACTCACAGCCGGAGATTGCGAATCAAGTCGTAGACACCGGCGATCCACAACAGCAAGGGAATGACGGCTGCGATCGCCACCCCGTCGATCATCTCCAAGATGCGTTTGGTCACCGGCGATACCCGCCGCACCCCCGACGTCGCACCGATCGTCACGATCGCGATCGCCCCGGCGGCCAGATACGCCGCCAGCACCACCCAGGCGCTGTTGGGGTACCAGAGACTCACCCGCGCCGCCACCCCGGTCGGGATGGCGACCGCCGCCGCCAACAGCGCCCATGCGCACCACCGTTCGGCGTACAGCCGGGACCGGAATCCGCAGACCGTTGCGATCAGCAAAGCAACGAGCAGACTGTGCATGAAAAAATGCCCGCGTACCACGACCGTGACCGCACCGACTGCCAGCACCAACGTGCCCGCGGCGACGAACCCGATCAACAGTTGCCGGGCCAGGTTGCTTCGTTCGGTCAGCCGGGCCGCCGAGTCGGGTACCGACGCCATAATGGCCTGCCACGTCGCCGATTCTTCATCCGAGGCGTGGGGTGCCTCGACGGCGTCGAGGAGTTCCTCATTACCCACGGTCTCCCCCGGCGCCGGTATCGGCGGCAAGGCGATCCGCGCGACAGCGACGGTGAGTTTGGCCGCGTTCGTCACGACGAACAATCCGAACATGATCGCGCCGGCGGGAACCCAGTACTGCCAACCGTATCCATAGGCGATTGCCGCAGCCGTCGACGCCGCCGCGGTGACGGCTAAAAAGGACGCAAGCTCCGCCCGCCCGCGCGGACCCCCTCGCGTGGCGAGTGTCAACAGCAGGACCGCCAGTGCTGCCCCTGCGAGCTGAGGCGCGCCCAGGGCGCCGACTCCGCGCGGCAGCGGAATCGCCAAGGCGACCGCACCCGCGATCATCGAGAAGGCACCGACCAGAAGGCTTTCCGCCATATCGAGGTTGTTGTACCGGCTCCTGGCGACCGTGCTGCCCACCAGCAGTCCGATCCCCAGAAAGCCGAGAGCGGGCGCCCACCACAGCGGGTGCCCGGAATGCGACCACGCCAGCAGCGACAACACCGTCAGCACCAGGGCCGCGACCGGAATGGCCACGGCGACAAAGCGATTCAATGCCGCACGGTCGAACTCAGGGGATTCCTGCAGCACCGCGACAGCATCGATGACGTCTTCGACCAGTGGTCGGTACCGCTCGGTGCGGCTGACCGCGACCAGCGTCAGGAGCGACCCGTCGACAACCCCGGCTTCATCCAGCGATTGGTCGAGCTTCAGCGGCGGCGCACCGGGACGCGCGAAGGCCCAAGCGCCGTTGGCCGCGAAATCGAACCCGGCCAGGACATCGGCCGGGGTGTCTTCGAGTAGCTCCGCCAGCACCGAGACTGTCTCGTCGATGTAGGTCTCGATGGCCGTCGCAGACGGCAGCACCAGGTCCGTCATCCGCTTTCCGGTGAGGACGGTGACGCGGGTGGCCGCCGGCCGGCTCGGTGTCGAACTCGGGGCGACCGCGGCGGCGGCGGGCGCGCTCAACGTCGCTCGAGCCTGTCGAAGTCATCGGAGAGGGCCGCGGCCAACTCGAGCATCCTGCGCTGAAAAGTCGAACCCAGCAGGTCGATGGAAATCTCGGTTCCGGCCGCGATGTGCCTGTCCCACGGGAGCAAGATGACACGACCCGGCTGCAGATGACGCTCGAATTGCTGCTGCAGATCCTGGACGTCCAGATTCGGCTTGCCCGGGGAAACCTGGTTGATCACCACACTGGCGCGGCTGAGCAGATCTTGGTAGCCGTTCTGGCGAAGCCAGTCCATCGCGATCGCCGCTTGGCGCGCGCCGTC
>NZ_JBYCLD010000255.1:0-11318 GCF_057473725.1 Mycobacterium sp. TH-M11
CAACCGGGTGGTGCTGGACGTCACCAGCAAGCCGCCCGGCACCATCGAGTGGGAATAGCCCGACGGTGTGCGCGTCGCGAAGCGGCGTGAACGGAAGTGGCGTGGGTGGGCCTCGGCTGCGCTCGGCGAATCGGCGCTGATCGGTCTCGACGGCCTGGTCAGCCCGTTTGTGGTAGCCCCAGTCCGTTCGTGGTAGCCCCAGCCCGATCTCCTCTAGCCCGTCCGGAAGTTAGCTGGCCGGCCGGTGCGGCACCCATCGGCTTGACCTTGTCGGTGGGTAGGTATTGACTGATAGTAATCGAACATACATTCGAACATCAGTAGTAACACGCGTACCGCAGGAGTGCTTGATGACGGCGATGCTTACTTCCGAACAGCCGCATCTCGACCGTTCTGAGCAGCTAGAACAGCTGCGCAGGCAGATGGCGGCGGTGGCCGGGAGAATCGGCGTTTCCCGTTGCGGTCACGCCCAGGCAGACGATCTGCTTCCGGATTCGGAAGTCAGGCTCCCGGTTCCGCAGTGGCTGACCCCGGTGTTGCCCGATGCGTTGCCACGAGGGGCGGTCGCGGTGCTGTCAGGTGCCCGGTCATTGCAGCTGAGCATGATGGCCGCGGTGACGGCCGCCGGTGGGAATGTGGCCGTCATCGGCCAACCGGATGTCGGTCTGCTGGCCGCGGTGGAAATGGGCGCCGACCTCAGTCGACTTGCGGTGATCCCGGATCCCGGGACCGACCCGGTAGAGGTGGCCGCGGTACTCATGGACGGGATGGACCTGATCGTGCTGGCACTGGGAGGGCGCTCGGTGCCGATGACCCGGGCCCGGGCCGTGGTGGCTCGGGCGCAGCAAAAAGGTTGCACACTGCTGGTCACCGACGGCGACTGGCAGGGCGCGTCGATACGACTGAAGGCCCGGGTCAGCGGTTATGACACCACGTCGGACAAGCCGGGATTCGGTCGGATCAGCAGGGTGCGGCTCGAGGTGTGTGCGGCGGGGCGGGCGATCAGGCAGGTTCGGGCGGGGTGATTGTGGCTTCTCGGGTGTTGGCGATTTGGTGTATGGACTGGCCCGCGGTCGCCGCCGCCGCGGCCGCGGGACTGCCGGCGACCCACCCGGTCGCCGTCACGTTGGCCAACCGGGTGATCGCCTGTTCGTCGGCGGCCCGTTCGGTGGGCGTACGGCGCGGGCTGCGGCGGCGTGAGGCGTCGGCCCGCTGTCCGCAACTGCACGTCACGGCCGCCGACCCCGACCGCGACGCGCGCTTCTTCGAAGGAGTTGTCGCGGCGGTGGACGACCTGGTGCCTCGCGCCGAGGTGTTGCGGCCCGGCCTGGTGGTGTTACCGGTCCGGGGGGCGGCCCGGTTCTTCGGATCCGAACAGCAGGTCGCGGAGCGATTGATCGATGCGGTGGCCTCGGCCGGCGCCGAATGCCAGGTCGGCGTGGCCGATCAGCTGCCGACTGCGGTATTCGCGGCTCGGGCGGGCCGGGTCGTAGCGCCGGAGGAGGATGCGCGGTTTCTCTCGGCGCTGTCGATCCGGCAACTCGCCACCGAGCCCAGCCTGTCCGGTCCTGGACGCGCCGATCTAGCGGATCTGTTGTGGCGGATGGGTATTCGTACCATCGGACAGTTCGCTGCATTGTCACGAACCGACGTGGCCTCCCGGTTCGGGGCCGACGCGGTGCGTGCGCACCGGTTCGCCCGCGGTGAGCCGGAACGTGGGCCGTCGGGGCGTGAGCCCCCAGCCGAGCTCGATGCGGTGCTGCAGTGCGATCCGCCGATCGACCGGGTCGACGCCGCAGCATTCGCCGGGCGTTCGCTGGCCGCCGCGCTGCACCAGAGGTTGATGGCGGCCGGAGCCGGTTGCACTCGGCTGGCCGTCCATGCCGTGACCGCCAACGGTGAAGAGCTGACTCGGGTGTGGCGATGTGCCGAGCCGCTGACCGAGGACGCCACCTCCGACCGAGTGCGCTGGCAACTGGACGGTTGGTTGAACACCCGGATCGTCGTGGATCGACCCACCGCGTCGGTGGTTCAGTTGCGGCTGCAGGCCGTGGAGGTGGTGTCGGCGGGAGCGCTGCAGTTGCCGTTGTGGGGTGGCCTCGGCGAGGAAGACAGGATGCGGGCCCGTCGCGCGCTGGTGCGGGTGCAGGGTCTGCTCGGTCCAGAGGCGGTGCAGGTGCCGGTGTTGTCCGGCGGTCGCGGGCCGGCCGAGCGCATCGTGTTCACGCCGCTGGGCGACGAGCCGGTGCCGGGTGCCGACCCGAATCGGCCGTGGCCCGGTCAGCTGCCGGAACCGTCGCCGACGGTGTTACTCGACGATCCGGTGGAATTGCTGGATAGTCAAGGTAATTCGATTCGGGTGACCAGTCGCGGGTTGTTCTCCGCCGACCCGGTACGGCTGACCGCCCGCGGCCGTGATGACCGGCTGCACTGGTGGGCCGGGCCCTGGCCGGTCGACGAACGGTGGTGGGACCCGGATCGCGCCACGGGCCGCACCGCGCGGGCGCAGGTGCTGCTGGAAGGGGATCGGCCGGCCGATCCCGGTACCGCGCTGCTGCTCTGCTACCGGCAACGGAGGTGGTATCTGGAGGGGATCTACGAATAACGCTCAGCCCAGCGATGCGGCGAACGGCCCGACTCCCTCGATGAACCGGTCGAAGAACACCGTCGGGTCTGCCTGAACGGCGATCAACGCGTTGGGCTTTCGCGCCCAACGGCCCGACCAATCGGTGACGGTCATGCCCCGGGTCAGGGTGCCGGTCAACTCGACATCCACTGTGGTCGGCCGGGTCTGGACAAGCTGGGGATCCAATGCGACCGCCGCGGCCAGCGGATCGTGCAGGTGTGCCAGGTAGCCGTGGCCCCGGTCGTGATAGGACTCCAGGTAGAACCGCGTCGCGTCTTCGATCACCCGAATGAGCGGGTTGGAAGCTGACGACCGGGTGCCGCGTTCATCCTCGACGCTGAGGGTGGTCGTCGTCGAATCGGCAGCGGCCGCCAGTCGGGAAAGAATGTCTGGGGTAAGCGCGACCTGTCGCGTCACGTCAAGGCCGCACAAGATCGGAAGGTCTTGTGGCGTCGAGCTTCCCGAAGCAGACCAGCCGGCGAACACCTGGGCCGCCGCTTCCGGGTCGAAGGCGATGTTCCACTCCGCGACCGGAGTGGTGTTACCGACGTGGTCGTAGGCACCGCCCATGATCACCAACCGGCGCAGGAGCTTCGGCAGCGCAGGCTCCTTGCGCAACGCCAGCGCCAGGTTGGTCAGCGGCCCAGTGGCCACTCCGATCAACTCACCCGGATGCTGGTGCGCCGCTTTGATCCACGCCGTCGCGGCATCGTCGCCGGCCAACGGCCGATCCGTCGGTGCCAGCTCGGCATACCCCAGGCCCTGTGGACCGTGCACCGGGCTGTCGGCACGTTGGGCGGAGTTCAACGGCTGCTCGGCGCCTCTGAACACCGGCACGGCATCGGCACGACACAGGTCGAGCAGTCGGAGATTGTTGGCGCAGACCTGTTCCACCGGCACGTTCCCGGCGGTCGAGGCAATTCCGACGAGTTCCGCGTCCGGGCTTGCCAACAGGTAGATCAGAGCGATCGCGTCGTCCACACCGGTGTCGACATCGGCGAAAACTGGTGCGACGGCCACCGCGGAAACGATACCCGGTAACGCGCAGTTACCAGTGCACGCCGGGAATCAGGCGTACGACACGCTTGACCGGGCCGGGCACCCGAACCCGGGTCACCGCGGCGCGAACTGGCGGCTTCGGCCGGCGTGAGGACTGCTGTTCGGCAACGCCTTCCGAATCAGTCGGAGTCGGTGGCGCCTCACCGCGCGCTGCGGCCGAATCCGGATAGCCGAGATAGACCTGATGCAGGATTCGTCGCGACAGCTTCGGGGTGAAGTAATGGCCGGCGTCGGACAAGGTGCCCAGTGGCGTATCGATTCTCAACGGCTTCTCGATCAGCCCGCGAACCACCATCGCGGCGGCATGTTCGGCGGTGATCGGCGGAACCGGGTTGAGTTTGCGCGACGGCTTGATCATCGGTGTGGCCACCAACGGCATGTGGACGTTGGTGAAGGTGACGTGGTCAGAGAGCGTTTCGGTGGCAACCACTTCGGAGAACGCGTCAAGTGCGGCCTTGGTGGGCAGGTAGGCGCTGTATTTGGGGCTGCGGGCCTGCACGCCGGCGCTGGAGACGTTGACCACGTGACCGAAGCGGCGTTCACGCCAATGCGGCAGCAGTGCCAGCACCATCCGCACCGCGCCGAAGTAGTTGACCGCCATCACCCGTTCGTAGTCGTGCAGTCGGTCGGTCTGGTTGACCACCGATCGGCGGATCGAGCGGCCCGCGTTGTTCACCAGGTAGTCCACGTGATCGAAGCGGCCCAGGATGTCTTTGACGGTGTGTTCGACCGACCCCGAATCGGTGACGTCACACGTGAAGGCGTACGCCTGACCGCCGTTGGCGCGAATCTCGGTGACCAGATCGTCGAGCGCATCGCCATTGCGGGCCAGCGCGAACACCGTCGCTCCGCGCTCTGCCACTGCAATCGCCGATGCCCGGCCGATACCGCTCGAGGCTCCGGTGATGATCACGTGGCGGCCGACCAGCGGACCTTCGGGATCGTCGCGGCGGGCTCGGTCGGGATCGAGGTGCTGGGCCCAGTACCGCCACAGTGCAGGCGCGTAGCTGCCGAACTCGGGCACCGTGATTCCACTGCCGCGCAACGCTTTCTGGGTCTGTTCGGAGATAAACGTGGGAGCAAGGTCAACAACATCGAGCACCTCGCCGGGGATGCCGAGTTGGGTGGCGATCATGTTGCGCCAGACCTTGGGCCGGCCACGTACCTTGAGTACCGGAGCCGCCACCGACCGTGGTAGCGACCCGCGCAGCGGAGGCAAGCCGGCCGCGTCCGCAATCCCTCGGTAAATACCGCGCAGCCCAATGGTTTTCGGTGAAGTGAGGTGAAAGGTCTGTCCATCGCGCCCGTCGGCGTGCAGCAGCGCGACCAAGGCGTCGGCGACGTAGTCCACCGGAACGATATTGGTGCGTCCGGTGTCGGGCAGCATCATCGGCGTGAGCCGCGGCAGTACCGCGAGCTTGGCCAGCATGCCGAAGAAGTAATACGGCCCGTCGATCTTGTCCATCTCACCGGTGCGCGAATCGCCCACCACGACTGCCGGCCGGTAGATCCGGTACCGCAGCCCGGACGCCGAGCGCACCAGCAGTTCGGCCTCGAACTTCGTCTGGTGATATGGCGTCGGAAGCTGTTGGCCGATGTCGAAGTCGTCCTCGGTGTACTCGCCGTGGAAGTCGCCGGCCACCGCGATCGACGACACGTGGTGCAGGGTCGCGTCGAGGCGGCGGGCCAACTCGACGACGGCCTGAGTGCCTTCCACGTTGGCAGCGCGCTGCTCGGCTTCAGCGGCGGTGATGTCGTAGATCGCCGCGCAGTGCACCACGTGGTCGACGTCTCCGAGTTCGGCGATCGCCTCCTCGGCGAGCCCAAGCCCTGGCTCAGTCAACTCGCCGACCAGTGGCTTTGCCCGGTCTCCCCATTCTGCGGCCAGCTGTTCGAAGCGGGCGAGCGAGGAGCGGCGAACCAGCACCCATACTTCGGCGTCCGAGCGGGCGTCCAGCAGACGGGCCACCACACGGCGCCCGATAAACCCGGTACCGCCGGTAACGACATAACGCATGCCACACATGGTGCGCCCGGTGTGGCGCCGCGTCAATGTTGTGTGACGCGGTCGTCCTCCGGGTCGTCCCACAGCAGCAGCTGGCGAACGGCCGGGCGCGGACCGTAGGGGCGCAGCATCGAACTGGCGGGGCGCGGGCGCACCCGGAGCGGCCACCAGAACCACCGGCCGAGCAGCGTGGCGATCGACGGCGTCATGAACGAACGCACGATCAACGTGTCGAACAACAGGCCCAGGCCGATCGTGGTGCCGATCTGGCCGAGGGTCTGCAGACCGCTGAAGATGAACCCGCACATCGTGACCGCGAACACCAGACCGGCAGCGGTCACCACCGAGCCGGAGCCGGCCATCGAGCGGATGATCCCGGTCTTGAGGCCCGCGTGAATCTCCTCCTTGAACCGGGAGATCAGCAACAGGTTGTAGTCGGAGCCGACGGCCAGTAGCAGGATGACCGCCAAAGCCAATACCACCCAATACAATTCGATGCCGAAAAGGTACTGCCACAGCAACACGGACAGGCCGAACGAGGCGCCCAGAGACAGTGCCACGGTGCCGACGATGACGATCGCCGCGACCAGGCTTCGGGTGATGAGCATCATGATCAGCAAGATCAGGCTCAGCGAGGCGACCGCGACGATCAAGATGTCGTAGGTCGCCATGTCTTGGATGTCTTTGTAGGTCGAGGCCGTGCCGCCGAGATAGAAGCTGGAGTTCGCCAGCGGAGTGCCCTTGACGGCTTCGTGCGCGGCCAGCTTGATCGGCTCGACGCGCGAGATGGCCGTGGGCTCAGCGGGATCGCCCTCGTGGGTGATGATCATCCGCGCCGCCTTGCCGTCGGGCGACAGAAACAGCTTGAGGCCGCGCTTGAAGTCGGGGTTGTCGAACACTTCCGGCGGCAGGTAGAACAGGTCGTCGTTCTTCGACTTGTCGAAAGCCTGCCCCAGTGCGGCAGGTTTGTCGTTCGCCGTCGCGGACTGTTTGTCGATCCCGAGGTTGGTGGCAAAGTTCTTCAGCGTCAGTTCGCGATTGACTTCCTGGCTGGCGATCTGCGGGGGAATCAGCCCGACCAGTTGGGGCTGAATCTTGTCGAGTTTGTCCAGGCTGACGACCAGGTCTTCGAATTTCTCGCTGAGTTGGTCGATGCTGTCGATGGCCTCGAAGGTGTTGCGCAGCGCGAAGCACGCCGGGATGTCATAGCAGTGCTTCTCCCAGTAGAAGTAGCTGTGCAGCGGCCGGAAGAAGTCGTCGAAATTCGCCAGCTTGTCCCGCACCTCGGAGATGATCGCCAGCGTTTCGTGAAACTTCTGGGTCTCTTCGTGGGTGGCGCCGGCGAGTTGCTGCTGAAGGGTGTACTGCTGCTGCAAGATACCGATGGTCTTGTCGAGTTCTTGTGACTGGCGCAGCAAGTCGCGCGCGCGGTCGGCTTGATAGGTGAGGTTCTGTACCTGGCCGATGCTTTGCTGGCTGATCTGAAAGGCGATCGAACTGTGATCCAGTGGTGATCCCAGCGGCCTGGTGATGGACTGCACCATGGCGATCCCCGGAATGTGGAAGACGGCCTTGGCGACCTTGTCCAGCACCAGCATGTCGGCCGGATTGCGCAAGTCATGGTCTGCCTCGATCATCAGCAACTCGGGTTCGAGCCGGGCGCGGGGGAAGTGCCGCTCGGCCGCGGTGTAGCCGACGTTGGCCGCCGCAGTGGCCGGGATGTAGGGGCGGGTGTCGTAGCTGGTCTTGTAGCCGGGCAGAGCGAGCAGGCCGATGAGCGCAATCGCAATGGACACCACCAGAATTGGGCCCGGCCACCGGACGATCGCGGTGCCGATTCGCCGCCAGCTGCGGGTCTGCAGCACGCGTTTGGGATCGAACAGCCCGAAGTGGCTGGCGATGACCAGGATCGCCGGCCCCAGGGTGAGCGAGGCCGCCAAGGCGACGAGAATCCCGATCGCCGCGGGAACGCCCAGACTCTGGAAATACGGCAGTCGAGTGAACGTGAGACAGGCCACCGCGCTGGCGACGGTCAGGCCCGATCCGAGGACAACGTGTGCGGTACCGCGGTACATGCTGTAGTACGCGTCTGCTCGCTCCTCGCCGGCCGAGCGGGCCTCGTGATAGCGGCCGACGAAAAATATCGCGTAGTCGGTCCCGGCCGCGATCACCAGCAGCGTGAGCAGATTGGTCGCATAGGTGGACAGCCCCAGGATTCCCGCGTTTCCGAGGAAGGCCACGAATCCCCGCGCCGCGGCCATCTCGATGAGGACGGTGGCAAGAACCAGCAAAGTGGTGGCGAAGGACCGGTAGACGACGAACAGCATCACCGCGATCACCGCCACGGTCAGCGCGGTGACTTTGTCGGAGCCTTTGCTGCCCTCGGTGAATTGGTCGGCGATCAACGGCGCCGCGCCGGTGACGTAGGCCTTGACACCCGGTGGTGTCTGCATGCGGTCCACTGTGGCGCGCACCGCGTCGACGGACTCGTTGGCCAGCGCCTCGCCCTGGGCTCCGGCGAGAAAGAGTTGGACGTAGGCGGCCTTGCCGTCGCTGCTCTGTGAGCCCGCCGCGGTCAGCGTGTCGCCCCAGAAGTCCTGGATGTGCTGGACGTGCTTGTCGTCGCGCTCCAACCTGTGGATTAGTTGGTCGTAGAACTGGTGGGCCTCAGGGCCGAGCGGCTTGTCACCCTCGAGCACGATCATTGCCGAACTGTCGGTGTCGAACTCGTGGAACACTTTCCCGATGTGTTTGAACGCCTGATACGACGGCGCCTCCGGCGAGCTGAGGCCGACGTTGTGCAGTCGGCCGACCTCTTCCAGTTGCGGCACAAAGATATTCGGAATAGCCGCCATCGCCACCCAGAACAGCAGGATCGGCACCGCGAGGCGGTGGATGGTGTGCGCGACCCGTGGCCGGCGGATGCTGTGGCCGCTCATCCGGACTTGTCCAGGCAGAAGGTGTAGGCGCTCAATTCTTTGACGGTCCTCTCGTCTTTGACGTCGCCGTTGACGGTGATGCGGCAGCCGAGCGTGTCGCCGTTGCCCTGGGCGACTACGTTGGCGATGACCGCGGGGTCGGTGGTGGTGATCGTGTAAGACCACGGCAGCGGGGCATTGTCGACCCGTTGCAGTGCGGCGTGGACGTCTTGAAAGTTGATGGTGGCCGTAGCCCCTGGGGCGCCGAAGACCTCATAGACGACGTGCTTGGGATTGAACGGGACGATCTCGCTGGAGACTCCGCCGGCAAGCGAGGCGTTCTTGTGTGAACCGAAGACGCCGTGCAGTCGATCGACGGCGAACCCCGCGAGGGCCACGACCACGATCGTGACCAGTACCATCCACCGCCGCCTGACCAAGTTGGTCACCGAAATACCCTTCACTCGTTGATCTTTCGAGTGAGGCTCGGAATGACGACCTCGTCGACGAGGGCTTCCACCGTCTGCCGGGTGGGGGGCCGGCTCGGCATGATGGTCCGGAAGATGAGATAGCCGGGCAGTACGTCCCAGAGTTCATCGCTGATCGCTGCGGCGTCGATCTCGCCACGCCCGGCCGCATCCCGCAACACGTCCTGAATCAGGGCTTTGCGTTGAGCGAGGAACTGGTTATGCATGGCTTCGTTGAGGGCGGGGTGGCGCGACACCTCGACCAGCACGGCGCGAATGGTGCCGGCCTGCGCAACTGCGTGGTCGCGGATCGCTACTCCCAGTTGCAGCAGGTCGCCGCGCAGCGTGCCGGTCTGTGGATGCACCGCGACCTGGCGGACGCCCTCGATGAATGCCGCGAGCACCAGTTCGGCCTTCGATGGCCAGCGCCGGTACACGGTCGCCTTGCTGGCGTGGGCAGCGGCAGCCACGGCGTCCACAGTCAGGCGGTCATAGCCATGCTCTTGCAGTAGCTGGAGCGTCACCTCGAGTAATTCGGTTTCTCGGGGTGACCAGGTCGAAGGCGGTGCACCACGCTCAGCCGTCTTGTTCACAGCACGAAACCCTAGACACACCAGGGTAGTACTGTCCAGTACCGTACCGTGACCGGCGCTTAGATCAGTGGCTGAAGTCCCGAATTCCGTCCCAGTCGACCAGTGTCCAGCCTTTTGCCGGGCTACCGGTGATCACGACGCGGCCGAGGTTGGGCAGCGGATGGCTGGTTGCCAGGCTGTCCTTGGGGTTCTTCACGTTCATCAGCGTCCAGTACATGATCGATACGGCATGGCTGAACGCCACCGGCTTGCTGTTGCCGCTGTCGTAGATCTTTTGGACGGCCGCGCTGAACTGGTCGTTGAACTCCTGGCCGCTGATCGATCCGGGAATCGCGTCCTTGACGTCGCCGGCCAGCCACAGCTTTGGCGCGACCAGATACGTCAGGTCGGCCCGCTTGCTCGGTGCGCCGTTGTACCAACCCGCGTTGATTTCCCGCAGCCCGGGCAGTATCTCGACCCGCTTGCCCAGCGCGTGGGCCAGCGGTGCAGCGGTCTGCTGGGCGCGGAGCATGTCGGAGGCGTAGATGCTGTCGAAGTTGTTGCGTGCCAGCTGATGAGCCAGCTGTTCGGCTTGCCCCTGGCCCTCCTCGGTGAGGCCCGGGCCGGGGATGTCGGTGTTGATGACGTGCTCGGCGTTGCTCTGTGCGTCGGCATGCCGAATGAAGGTCAGGGTGATGGTACGGACGTGCGGCGATCCCGAGCAGGCGCTGACGGTGATGACGGCCGCCAGGACGGCAGCGGCCTTCCAGATAACGGTGCGGGTGCGATTGCGCATGGCGATAGCCTGCCTTGCCGGAGCTCTCGACGTGGGGAATTTGCCCGGGTTGGCCCAATAAATCACCCAACCGGTTCCAGTGATGGAATGGCCAAAGACCCGACCGAAGAGGAGACAACCATGGCGATCGACCCGAATGCCGTCGGCGCGACCACCGAACCCATGTTGTTCGAGTGGACCGACCGCGACACCTTGCTCTATGCCCTCGGGGTGGGCGCCGGTCTTGACGATTTGAAATTCACCACCGAAAACAGCCATGGCATCGACCAGCAGGTGCTGCCGACCTACGCCGTGATCTGCTGTCCGGCCTTTGGTGCGGCCGGCAAAGTCGGATCGTTCAACTGGGCGATGCTGCTGCACGGTTCGCAGGGCATCCGGCTGCATGCGGCGTTGCCGCCCGCCGGGAAGCTATCGGTGGTCACCGAGGTGGTCGACATTCAGGACAAGGGCGAGGGCAAGAACGCGATTATCATGCTGCGCGGTCGCGGCAGCGATCCCGACTCCGGCACGCTGGTCGCCGAAACGCTGACCACGCTGGTGATCCGCGGTGAGGGCGGCTTCGGCGGACAGCCGGGCGAGCGCCCCGCCGCGCCGGCGATCCCCGACCGCGAGCCCGACGCGCGGGTCGCACTGCCCACCCGTAAAGACCAGCCGCTGATCTACCGGCTGTCGGGCGACCGCAATCCGCTGCACAGCGATCCGTGGTTCGCCAAGGAGCTGGCCGGCTTCCCCGAGCCGATCATGCACGGCTTGTGCACCTACGGCTTCGCCGGACGTGCGCTGATCGCCGAACTCGGCAACGGGGACGCCCATGCGGTCACCGCCATCGACGCACGATTCACCAAACCGGTGTTTCCCGGGGAGACGCTGACCAC
>NZ_JBYCLD010000256.1:0-7775 GCF_057473725.1 Mycobacterium sp. TH-M11
GGCTTGGCGCCCTTCCACAGCGTGAAGTCGCGCTGATCGCGCTTACCAGTCGCCGCGCCCTCGCCCTGGTGAACGTCGTCGACCCGGTGCCCGGACAGTCGGCCGTAGTCGGGGTAACTCAGCACATCGAAATAGACGTCGCCGCAACCCCGGTAGGCGTTGCCGGAGTCGATCAGTCGCTCGATCAGCTCGACCATCTGCGTGATGTGGCCGGTGGCACGCGGTTCGACCGACGGCGGTAGGACGCCGAGTGCGTCGTACGCTGCGGCGAACGCCCGCTCGTAGGTCGCCGCCCACTCCCACCACGGACGGCCCGCCGCGGCGGCCTTGTGCAAGATTTTGTCGTCGATATCGGTGACGTTGCGAACGAATGCGACGTCGCAGCCGCGCGCCGTCAGCCAGCGGCGCAGGATGTCGAACGCGACGCCGCTGCGCACGTGGCCGATGTGCGGGAGCCCTTGCACGGTAGCGCCGCAGAGGTAGACGGAAACGTGACCGGACCGCAGCGGCACAAAATCACGGACGGCACCCGTTGCCGTGTCGTGTAGCCGCAGGCCGGCGCAATCGGTCACGACGTGCCAGCTTACCGGGCCGGATGAGACATCGACGACCACCGCGGTCGCCTCGGATCAAATCTGGGTACAAACCGCGCTGGATGTCCGTCACCGGCGAAATCGATCTCCCACGCTGCACACCGTCAACTGGCGACCAGCAAAGCCGTCGCGATTGCCGCGCGACCCTCCCCGCGTCCGGTCAGACCCAATCCGTCGGTGGTGGTGGCTGAGACCGACACCGGCGCGCCCAGCACGTCCGACAGCGCCGTCTGCGCCTCGGCCCGGCGCGGTCCGACCCTGGGCCGGTTCGCGACGACCTGGACTGCCGCGTTACCGACCGCAAAGCCGTGCTCGGTAAGCAGTTCGGCGACGTGGCGCAGCATCGTCATACCGGTAACACCGGCCCAATGCGGGTCGTCGACGCCGAACACCTCGCCGATGTCACCGAGGCCGGCCGCCGACAGCAGCGCATCGCACAGTGCGTGTACGGCCACGTCGCCGTCGGAGTGCCCGGCACAGCCGTCGACGTCGGAAAACAGCAGACCCAGCAGCCAGCACGGTCTTCCGGCCTCGATGACGTGGACGTCGGTGCCCAGGCCGATCCGGACGTTCACTGGCTCACGATCGCTTGTGCGAGCAGCAGGTCCAGCCGCGTGGTGATCTTGAAGGCGAGCGGGTCGCCGGCGACGACCTGAACCCGGGCTCCGACATGCTCGACCAGGGACGCGTCGTCGGTGAACTCGGCCGTGCCGGCCTGCCGATAGGCCCGCAGCAACAGCTCGGTGGTGAAGCCCTGCGGCGTCTGCACGGCGCGCAGACCGGCGCGCTCGGGTGTTGCCAGCACCGCGCCGTCGGCGTCGACGGCTTTGATGGTGTCCGCCAGTGGCAGCACGGGCACGACGGCCGAATGCCCGGCCCGCAGCGCTTGCACGACCCGTATCACCAGCTCGGGCGGTGTCAGGGCGCGGGCGGCGTCGTGCACCAGAACGAAATCTGGTTCCCCGGCGCCGACGGCGGCCAGTGCCCGGCTGACCGATTCGCCGCGGTTCATTCCGCCGGCGACGACGGTCGCGTCCCGGCCGAGGATCAGCTTTGCCCGGTCGGTGCGGTCAGCGGGCACAGCCACCACCACGCGGTCGACCACACCCGAGGACAACAGACCGTCGACAGCCCGCTCGACCAGGGTTTTGCCGTCGAGCTGATAGAACGCTTTGGGCACACCGGCACCCAGGCGCTCGCCGGAACCAGCGGCCGGAACTACAGCGACCGTGCCGGTCAATACGGTTCCTCGAACGTCAGAAAGTCGTCACGAAATCAAGAAGCGGCGGCCAGCGCCTCGTCCAGAATGTCCGACGCCCTGGCGTCGTCCGTGCTTTCGGCCAGCGCTAATTCACCCACCAGGATCTGGCGGGCCTTGGCCAGCATGCGCTTTTCGCCGGCGGACAGGCCGCGCTCCTGGTCGCGGCGCCACAGGTCGCGAACAACCTCAGCAACCTTGTTGACGTCGCCGGAGGCAAGCTTTTCCAAATTGGCCTTGTAGCGGCGGGACCAGTTGGTCGGCTCTTCGGTGTGCGGCGCGCGCAGCACCTGGAACACCTTGTCGAGGCCTTCTTGTCCAACCACATCGCGGACGCCGACATATTCGGCATTGTCAGCAGGTACTCGAACTGTCAGGTCGCCCTGCGCCACCTTCAAGACGAGATATTCCTTCTGCTCCCCTTTAATGGTTCGGGTTTCGATCGCCTCGATCAACGCAGCACCGTGGTGTGGATAGACAACGGTGTCTCCGACCTCAAAATTCATCAGTTTCGAGCCCCTTTCGTCGTTCTATCATAACACGCCGCGCCGACGAGCGTAGAACAACGATGCAGGTCAGGGGCACCGCGCGCGCGCAGAGGGGCTTGACAGACCGCGAAATTCGTGCAACACGACGGCCTTTCGAGGACCTGTTCGACGCTGTGCGCAAGCCCTATCCGGCGTGCTGTTCGTCTCACGTCAGGAGCTACTGCGCTGTTCCAACCGCCAGCTTGCGCCATCGGCGCCCTCAGCTTCCACCGGCCGGACCGACCTACTACTGTGCATAGTCGAACCGCAGGTGTTCGAGGGCCCAGCAGGAGGCTTTGAGTGAATCGCTTCGACTACCGCGTCCCGAGATCTCGCGGCTCGGCACAGCTCGCCTGGCTTGCCGCAGCCGCCGCGATCGGCGCTGTCACGCTCGCTGGGTGCGGCACCGGCCAGCTCTCGCAGACCGCCATGCAGCAGTCCGCCGTCGACGGCAACGAGGCGACGGTCAAAGACGTCGCGCTGCGTAATGTGCACATCCAAGCGCTGCAGACCAGTGACTTTCTGCGCCCGGGAGCCACGGTCGACTTGGTGCTGGTCGCCGTCAACCAGTCACCGGACGTCGCCGACAAGCTCGTCGGTATAACGACCGACATCGGCAAGGTGACCGTCACCGGCGATTCGACCCTGCACGCCAACGGCGTGCTGTTCGTCGGCACGCAGAACGACCAGCCCAAGAAGGCCGACGACGACGTCGAGAACGCCGATACCGTCAAGGCCACGATCGCGTTGAGCAAGCCGATCACCAACGGGCCGAACTACAACGTCACCTTCACCTTCGAGAAGGCCGGCAGCGTCAGCGTGGCGGTACCGATTTCGGCGCCGGAAGCTCACATCCCCACCCTGCGCTGATCTGTCACACCCGCCGGATACCGTCACGGGGTGGCCAAGGCACGTTCGCAGTATCGCTGCTCGGAGTGCCGCCATGTCACGGCCAAGTGGGTCGGTCGTTGCCTGGAATGCGGCACCTGGGGCTCGGTCGACGAGGTTGCTGTCCTCAGCGCCGTACGGGGCAGCACCCGATCCGCCGTGAGCCCGTCATCGGCCGCCGTCCCGATCAGCTCGGTAGAGCCAGACGGGACCCGCCACTGCCCCACTGGAATTGACGAACTCGATCGCGTCCTGGGCGGCGGCGTCGTGCCGGGATCGGTCACGCTGCTCGCCGGTGATCCAGGCGTAGGGAAATCGACACTGCTGCTCAAGGTCGCCCATCAGTGGGCGACGTCTGGACGGCGCGCCCTGTACGTGTCCGGCGAGGAGTCGCGCGGCCAGATCCGGATGCGCGCCGACCGTACCGGCTGCAGCCACGACGAGCTCTACCTGGCCGCCGATTCGGATCTGCACGCCGTGCTCGGCCACATCGAGGCCGTCCAGCCGACGCTGGTAGTCGTCGACTCCGTGCAGACCATGGCCAGCTCCGACAGCGACGGGGTCGCCGGGGGCGTGACGCAGGTACGCGCGGTCACCACCGCGCTGACCACTGCGGCGAAAACCACTGGTGTGCCGCTGATTCTGGTCGGCCACGTCACCAAGGACGGCGCCATCGCCGGCCCACGCTCGCTCGAGCATCTAGTCGACGTGGTGCTGCATTTCGAAGGCGATCGCAATTCGGTGCTGCGGATGGTGCGGGGGGTGAAGAACCGATTCGGCGCCGCGGACGAAGTCGGCTGTTTTCTGTTGCAAGACAATGGAATCGAGGGCATCACCGATCCGTCTGGGCTCTTCCTGGATCAGCGGCCACAGCCGGTCGCCGGTACCGCGATCACGGTGACCCTCGACGGCAAGCGACCGTTGGTCGGCGAGATCCAGGCGCTGCTGGCGACGCCGTCGGGCGGCTCACCGCGCCGCGCGGTCAGTGGGATCGACCACTCGCGTGCCTCGATGATCGCCGCGGTACTGGAAAAGCACGCCGGGCTCAAGATCGCCGTCAACGACATTTATCTGTCCACCGTGGGCGGTATGCGACTGACCGACCCGTCCTCGGACCTGGCGGTCGCGGTGGCCCTCGCGTCGGCCTATGCCAACCTGCCGCTGCCGGCGACCGCGGTGATGATCGGCGAAGTCGGGCTGGCCGGCGATCTGCGGCGGGTCAACGGCATGGAACGCCGACTGGCCGAAGCGGCCCGGCAGGGGTTCACCACGGCGCTGATCCCATCCGGCGCCGGCAGCGTGCCCGCGGGGCTGAAGACACTGCAGGCGCCGCACATCGGTGCTGCGTTGCAGCACGTCCTCAACATCACCGAGCGATGCGGCACTGCGCCCACACCACCACATCGATTGGACACCGCGACCCCGGAGCACAATGAGTTGTGATGACAGTCGGCAAAGCAACGAACAACGGCTCGACGCCGCAGGAGCGTCCCACCCTGCATGAGGCGGTTGCGCGCCTGGCGCCGGGTACCGCGCTACGCGACGGCCTGGAACGTATCCTGCGCGGCCGCACCGGCGCCCTGATTGTTCTCGGCTACGACGACAATGTCGAAGCCATCTGCGACGGCGGCTTCTCGCTGGATGTTCGCTACGCCCCGACCAGGCTTCGTGAGCTGTGCAAGATGGACGGCGCGGTGGTGCTGTCCACCGACGGCAGCAAGATCCTGCGGGCCAACGTGCAACTGGTTCCCGACCCGTCGATACCCACCGACGAGTCCGGCACCCGGCATCGGTCGGCGGAGCGCGCCGCAAGCCAGGTCGGCTACCCGGTGATCTCGGTCAGCCATTCCATGAGCATCGTGACCGTCTACTTCAGCGGTGAACGACACGTGCTGGCCGACTCGTCGACCATCCTGTCGCGGGCCAACCAGGCGATCGCCACGCTCGAGCGCTACAAAGCGCGCCTCGACGAGGTCAGCAGGCAGCTGTCGCGCGCCGAGATCGAGGACTTCGTGACGCTGCGCGACGTGATGACGGTGGTACAGCGGCTTGAGCTGGTCCGCCGGATCGGGGTGGAACTGGACTACGAAGTCGTCGAATTGGGCACCGATGGACGCCAGTTGCGCCTGCAGCTGGAAGAACTGCTGGGCGGCAACGATGCTTCGCGCGAACTGATAGTGCGGGACTACCACGCCAATCCCGAGCCGCTGTCCAAGGCCGAGGTCGCCACCACGCTCGACGAACTGGATGCCATGACCGACGCCGAACTGCTCGACTTCACCACCATAGCAAGGGTTTTCGGCTATCCGTCGACAGCAGAGGCGCAGGACTCGGCGGTGAGCTCACGCGGCTACCGGGCCATGTCGGAAATCCCGCGTCTCCAGTTCGCCCACGCCGACCGGTTGGTCCGCGAATTCGGATCGCTGCAGGGGCTGTTGGCCGCCAGCGCGGGCGACCTCGAAGCTGTCGAGGGAATCGGCGAGATCTGGGCTCGCCAAGTACGAGAAGGTCTGTCCCAGTTGGCCGAATCGACGATCGGAGATCCGCTCAGCTAGGCGCGGTGACGATGCCGAGCGCGGGCCGCGATGAGAAAGAGCCACGCAATCGGCTCGGCATCAGCCGCCGGGAGCGGGCACCGGCCCGGGCAACGGGCCGGGCGCCGGCGGTGGTCCGGGCAACCCGGGAGGCGGAGGCGGCGCGGCGCCGGGAGGCAGCGGCGGAGCCATGATGAACGGAACCGCAAGCGAGCGAAGGTTTCCCAACTGTACGACCAGGTTGTAGGTGCCGGGCCCGATCGCCGGCCTGGGCAGCGGGCAGTGCGGGGCCGAGCCCATCCCGGTCCAGGTGACGGCGGTGGTCACCTGCTCACCGGGGGCGAAGGTCTTGACCAGAGTCTCGTTGGACGGCGCGCAGTCCAGGTTCGACCACAACCGCTTGTTGTCCAGCGAGTAGACGTAGGCGGCCAGCACGGCGGCGCCGACATCGCGCTTGCAGGCCACCAGCCCGATGTTAGTCACGACCATGACGAACTTCGGCTGGTCGCCGATGGCGTACTGGGGCGCGTTGGTCAAGCCCTTGACGGCCAGCGTGGAGTCCGGGCAGTCGTCACCTGCATTGAGCACCGGCGGCGGCAGGACGGCCGCGGTGGGTGTCTCCGGCGGCTGACCGGCGTCTTGACCGGCCGCCGGCGCCTCGACCTGAGTTTTGACCTCAGGGTTCGCCCCCTGCGCACTTTGCGTCGGCTTCTTGGCGGCGTTCGAGGTGTTCGCACCTGCGCTTCCGCTCATCACGGCGACGACGATCGCCACAACGATGGCAACCACCACGACCGCGACGCCGATCGCCAATCCCCGGCGTCGCCAGTAGATCTCCGGCGGCAGCGGGCCTCGCGGTTCCAGATCCAGCACGTTTACACGATAAGGCCAGGTCACACCGACAGCTCCGACCCGGCCCGGCGTGTCGCCCAGTTAGCTGGCGGCGTGCTGTGCTCCCGACGCACTCCCGCCGGAGCTTCGTCGGCCAAGTTGAAGAAACTCCCATATCCAGGCTTGGCTTCAGATAAGAAGAACCCGTGAATGGATACCAGGTGCTCGCGAAAGTCGCTGCCGTTGGCCTGATGACCGGTCTCTCCGGGCTGCTGGCCAGTCAGGCTGCCCACGCTGATGACGCGCCGCTCGGTCCGCTCGCGGGCAGCGATACGGCAATCATCCTCGGCGGGACCACCGAGCCGACGCCGTCGACCGCCTTCGCGCAGACCGCCGAGAACGTGTATCTGCATGCGCTCGGCTTCGACGGCGGCGCGACCTCCTCCACGGTCTGCGACATGGTCGCGACCGACCCGTGCGCCGCGCCGCTACAGGTGTTGACCACGCCCGAACTGATCCAGCAGGGGCCCAGCAGTCTCACCGCCGCCGACGACGTCACTCTGGCCGTGCAGAACGAATTCGCCGCCAATCCAGGCGCTTTCAGCGCCACCGACCCGCTGACCATCTTCGGCTACTCCCAAAGTGCCACCGCGGAGTCGATCGCCATGACCAAGCTCGAGGCCGACGGTATCCCCAGCCAGGATCTGCACTTCGTGTTCATCGGCGACCCATCCCTCGCGGGAACCGGTTTATGGCCGAACTTGGTCACCGACATGGACGGGATCTTCGGGACCAGCCTGACGAACACGCTGCTCACCGACTTCGGCTTCGACGGCGTCCTGGGAAATGTGACGCCGGACGATCTGTACCCCACCACTGTCTACTCGCTGGCCGGCGACGGCGTTGCCAACTTCCAGCCCGACTTCACCCAGGGGGGCCTGCTGGACCCGCTGTTCAACCTGTTTTACCGGCACGTGGAGTACCTGGGATTGACGCCGACTCAAGTCGCCGACGCGACCACCACGACCGACAACTTGCTCACCGAAGTCAACATCTCCGACAACATCAACAACGTCGACGCCTGGCTCAGCTCGGTATTCGAGCACGGCGCCGCCAACAGCGGGCTGCTCGATAGCATCGTCAA
>NZ_JBYCLD010000257.1:0-15499 GCF_057473725.1 Mycobacterium sp. TH-M11
CCGACCTGCTCTTCGAACGACAGGACGCACTTGCCGCCACCATCTACGGCGGAACCTCTGAGGTCCAGCGCAACATCATCGCCGAGCGCCTGCTCGGATTGCCGAAGGGATGACGATGGACTACGACCTCGGCGCCGACGCTGTCGAACTCAGGACCCGCATGCGCGCGTTGATCTCTGAGCACATCCCGGAAGGTTTTCTCGGCGCCTGCACCAATGACCCCAAGGACCTGGCGACCACCGAGTCGTTCTGCAAGATGCTCGCCGCTGCCGGGCTGCTGGCCCTGGCCTGGCCGAAAGAGCATGGTGGCGGCGGAGGTTCGGTGTGGCAACAGACCGTGTTGCGCGAGGAGATGTGGGCGCACCACGAACCCCGCGGCGCGCAGTACATGGGCATCAACTGGGTGGGCCCGGCGCTGATGCGGTACGGCACGGCCGAACAGAAGGACCGGCACCTGTCTGCCATCGCCGCCGGGGAGGTGATCTGGTGTCAGGGGTTCTCCGAGCCGGAAGCCGGCACCGACCTCGCGTCGCTGCGCACCCGCGCCATTGCCGACGGTGACGGCTGGCGCATCACCGGCCAGAAGGTGTGGACGTCTTACGCCCAGATGGCCTCCTGGTGCGTGCTCGCGGCGTGCACCAATCCGGATGCTCCGAAATCCAAGCGGCTCAGTCTGTTTCTTGTCCCCATGGACCGAGCCGGGATCACCGTGCGGCCAATCCGGTCAATGCTCGGGCCGCATCACCTCAACGAAGTGTTTCTCGACGGCGTCGAGGTGTTACCTGCCGAAGTCCTCGGGGAGGTGGGCGACGGGTGGCGGGTGATGCGCGAAGCACTGGCGTTCGAACGAGTCGGGATAGCCCGCTACGCGCGATGTGAGTCGCTGTTGGACCGCGTCCAGACCGAACTCGGTGACGACTGGGACACCTTGCCCGAGTCGATCCGCACGCGCTGGGTAAGGGCATTGATCGATCTGCGAATCGCCCGCCTGCTGGCGTATCGCGCGGTGTCGTTGCAAGACGACCCAACGGCCGGCGGTGCAGCCAGTGCCGCCCGCATCGCGACCACCACCTGCGACCAGTTGGTTGCCGAGCTGCTGTTCGACGTCCTCGGCCCGTCGGCGCTGGACAGTGGGATGTCGGCCCCGCTGCACGGTGCGATCGAAGATCATTGGCGTTACGCCCAGGCAGCCACCGTGGCGTCGGGCACCATCGAAGTACAGCGGATGCTGGTCGCTCGTGAAACGTTGGGAGATCATTGATGAAAACCACTCTGCCGGAAGACATTGCCGAGTTTGCAGCAGTCGCCAACAAGCGGCTTTTCCGGTTCGGCGGAGCCCAGGCCGCGCTACAGACCGAAACGGAGCCCCGGCTGCGCCTTGACGCCCGGACCGCGCTGTACGAACTCGGGGCCTTCGACCTCGACGTCCGAGCGTCCACGGACGACCTGCTGGCCGCCGCCGTGCTCTGTCAGGCCGCCGGTGCGACCGCGCTGCCGTACCCGCTCGTCGAAGAGTTGCTGGCGATCGACGGCGCCCGGCTGACACTGGTGAATCCGGAAGTACCACGGGTGGACCACGGTGACCTGGCGGGCGACTGGATGGCGACCGATCTCGACGGAATCCGTTACCACGTCACGCCATCCACCCGCACCGCGGCAAAGCTCGGACCGTTTCTGGTGCCCGCCACATTGCGCCGGCTCGACGCCACCGTGCCGACGGCCGACATCGACCTGCATCTGACCTTGGGGTCATGGCGCATCGTCGGCGCGGTGCAGCAGGCCTTGCAGATCACCCGCCAACACGTGGTCGCCCGCAGGCAATTCGGTAAACCGCTCGCAGAATTTCAGGCCGTCCGCTTTACCACCGCCGATGCCGCCGTCGCGACCCGCGGGCTTTATGAACTCGCGAAGTACACCATCAGCCGCATGACATCGTCTCCGGCGCAAGTGCGTTCGGCAGACGCCCTCGCGCTCAGACTCAAGGCCGCCGACACCGCCCGGCAAGTCTTCCGGGCCGCACACCAACTCCTGGGCGCGCTGGGATTTTGCGACGAGTCCGATGTCAGCGTGCTCGACAGGCACACGCAGCCCCTCGTGCGGCTACCATTGAGCACCGAGGCGCTCGCGCTGCGCCTACTGCCGGCAGTCCGAAGCGGCGCCCTCGAGACGTTGTTCTCCGACCCGGTTTCCGCGTGAGCACGCCGGCGGGGGAAGGAATTCCCTTCGGCGCCAAGCTTCGGCAGCTCGCCGACCAACGCCCCGACGACGTGGCGCTGACCGTGCTCGCGCCCGACGGAAGGCCGCAGTCGTCGACGTTCGCGGAGCTGGACGCCCGGGCCAACCAGTGGGGGCGCGCCCTGTCTGGTTCCGGTGCCCAGGTCGGTTCGCTTGTCGCACTGAGTATTCCCAATTCAGAGGATCTGGTGCTGGCCGTACTTGGCTGCTGGAAGATCGGCGCCGTCCCGGTCCCGATGCGCTGGGACCTGCCGGACTGGGAGCGGTCTCGCGTTTTGGAGGTGATCGGTCCGGCCGTCGTCGTCGACGACGGCACCCGGGATATGCTGGCCGCACGCGCAGCCGACGCGGCTGCCGACCACCTTCCGGACGTGGTGTCTCCCAACGCCAACGGGATCTGCAGCAGCGGATCGACGGGATTGCCCAAAGTGATCCTGACGTTGGCGCAGGGAGTCTGGACACCGGAGTCGTCGTTTCCGTTTCTGGCGGCGTGGACTCCGACCCCTACACCTCAGACCATCTTGGTTCCGGGCCCGATGTATCACACCAACGGCTTCTCGCCGCTGACGTATCTGTTGGGTGGCGACAAATTGGTTGTGCTCGAAAAGTTCGCAGCGGCAATGGTCGTGGATGCGATCGAGAACTACCGGATCACCAACTTCACCGCCACCCCGACCATGCTGTCCCGCATCGCCGCGCTACCCGACATACGCCGGCGGGATCTGTCCAGCATCGCGTGGATTTTGCAGGGCGCCGCGGTGATGCCACATACGGTGCTGCGCAACTGGTTCGAATTGCTCAGCCCTGAACGGGTCGTGATGGCATATGGGATGACAGAGAACCTGGGGCTCACAGCATTACGCGGCGACGAGTGGCTGGCGCATCCGGGCAGTGTCGGCCGCGGGTTCCGCGACACCGAAGTGCGCATCCTCGACCAGCAGTGCCGACCGGTGGATCGCGGCGAGCTCGGCGAGATATATCTACGGTCGCCGATGAGTGCCGGGTACCGGTATCTGGGCGGTGCGCCGCTACTGCCGTCGACGCCGGACGGCTTCCGCACCGCCGGCGACATCGGTCACGTCGACGAGGACGGCTACCTCTATATCGCCGACCGCCGCAGCGACATGATCATCACCGGCGGCGCGAATGTCTTTCCCGCCGAGGTGGAATGCGCGCTCGCCGAACACGACGGCATCGCCGACGTGGTAGTTATCGGGCTCGCCGACAGCGAGTGGGGCCGTCGGGTACACGCGGTGATACAGCTTGCTGACAGCACGACGCCGCTGACTGAGCAGGACGTGATCAAATACGCCAAGGCCCGGTTGGCCGCCTACAAGGTCCCCAAGACGGTTGAAATCGTCGACCAGATTCCCCGGACGGCAGCAACCAAGGTCAACCGCTCAGCAATGGTCGAAGCCCGCGGTGGTTGAATCGCGGCGCAGCTGATGCTGGTGGCCGGCTAACCCAACCCAACCCAACCCGACCCTATGTCGGAAAACGCGCTGGAAACCTTGGTCGGCGGTCGGCGCGGGCGCGGTAACCTCATTCTCACAGCGCAACAAGCGCGGACCGAGGAGAGGCGCAATGGCCGCAGGCATCGAAAGCGAAGAGGTCGCACCGACGACGCGGGACGCGCGCTTCATCAAGACCGCGGTCGAGATCCTTCGCGAGACCGGTCGCACCGACTTCACCGTGCAAGAAGTCGTGGCCCGCTCCAAGACGTCGCTGCGCGCCTTTTATCAGCACTTCAGCAGCAAAGACGAACTTTTGATCGCTCTGCTGGAGCGGACGATGGCACAGTCGAGCCGAGCTTGGCGCGCCGAGACCGCCGGGCTGGCCAGCACCGCGGCGATCAAGCTGATCATCGACCGGATCAGCGCGGAGCCCGAGTCGAGCACCCAGGACAGCCTCAACCGGGCGATGAATCTGTACAACCAGCACTTGTCCGAAACCAGGCCCCGCGACTACGCCCGCGTGCTCTCCCCCTTGCACGATCTGCTGCGCGACGTCATCCAACGCGGCATCGGCGAAGGCGTGTTCCGGCCCAATCTCGATACCGGGCCCGCCGCCGCGATCGTTATGCAGACCATCTTGGGCGCCCTTCGATTGCATTGGCTGGGAGCCGAATTGACCGGTACACCGATCGACGCCGCGCATCTGTACGACTTCTGCGTGCGGGCCTTGGGCGCCGACGCGGCGGTCCGACCGGAAACCCCGACGTTGGCCGAGCTGTTCAACCAGATCGGCATGCGGCCGGGTGCTCGCAACGGCGAGTTCGCGATGACGATTCCGGTCAGTCCACAGGTGGTCAACACTTCCGGCACCTTGCAGGGCGGCCTGATCGCCACGCTGATCGACGTGGCCGGTGGGCAATTCGGCCTGGGCTATCTGCAGGACGGCACCACGATGACCACCGCCGACATGAACATCCGCTACCTGCGCCCGATCCGGCAGGGCACCGCTTACGCGGTGCCGCGGCTGTTGCGCGGCGGTCGGCGCGCATTGGTCATGCAAGTCGACGTCCTGTCCGACGCGGACGGCGACGATGCGCTGCTCGCCTCGGCGACGGTCAACTTCGCCGTCATCGACGGAGCGACACCGACGCTGCCCGACTGGCCGTCCACCTGAGCGTGGGTATCAGCCCGCGAAGCGCGGTGGTAACGTCATTACCACCCAGTGAGAAGCCCCGCCTCTGCAGGAGATCGCCATGCCGTCACGCGAACTTTCCTTTCCGGTGTTCGACGCCGACAACCACATGTACGAGCCGCAGGAAGCGCTGACCAAGTACCTCCCGGAAAACCGCAAGCGCGTCATCGACTACGTGGAGGTGCGGGGCCGCACCAAAATCGTGGTTCGCGGCCACATCAGCGAATACATCCCGAACCCGACCTTCGAGGTCGTCGCCCGCCCGGGTGCGCAGGAGGACTACTTCCGCAACGGCGCACAGGGCAAGAGCTACCGCGAAATCCTCGGCGAGCCAATGAAAGCCATCCCCGCGTTCCGGGAGCCGGCCGCGCGGCTGGAAGTGATGGACGAACTCGGCATCGACTACGCGCTGATGTTCCCGACCCTGGCCAGCCTGGTCGAAGAACGCATGAAGGACGACCCGGAGATGACCCACGACGTCATCCACGCGCTCAACCAGTGGATGCACGAGCAGTGGTCGTTCAACTACGCCGACCGCATTTTCGCCACCCCGGTGATCACCTTGCCGATCGTCGACCGTGCGCTCGAAGAACTCGAATGGTGTCTGGAGCGCGGCGCCCGTACCGTGCTGGTCCGCCCGGCGCCGGTGCCCGGCTTCAAGGGCAGCCGGTCCTTCGGTCTCGAGGAATTCGACCCGTTCTGGCAGGCCTGCATCAAGGCCGGCATCCCGGTCTCGATGCACGCCTCCGACAGCGGCTACTCCGAGTTCGCCAACGTGTGGGAGCCCGGCGACGAGTTCCTGCCGTTCAAGCCGACCGCCTTCCGCAGCTTTGCGATGGGCCACCGGCCGATCCTGGACGCCATGGGCGCACTGGTGTGCCATGGCGCGCTGTCCCGCAACCCCGAGCTGCGGATCCTGTCGATCGAGAACGGCGCCGACTGGGTGCCGGACCTGTTCAAGGGTCTCAGGAGCGTCTACAAGAAGATGCCGCAAGCCTTCCTCGAGGACCCGGTGGCGGCGTTCAAGCGGTGCGTCTACATCACCCCGTTCTGGGAGGACCGCTTCACCGAGATCGTCAACATGGTCGGCACCGACCGGGTGCTGTTCGGCTCCGACTGGCCGCACCCCGAGGGCCTCAAGGACCCGATCAGCTTCGTCGACGAGCTCAAAGACTTCGGCGACGAGGACGTCGCCAAGATCATGGGCGGCAACCTGATGGAGCTGATGAAGGTCGCCAAGCCGGTCGGCGCGTAGCGCTCAGGCTTCGAGCCGGGCACGGACGGCGGCGAGACGTTCGGCGAGTTCGGTTTCGTCGATGAGCCCGCGTCGCACCAGCGAGTGCGCCAACGCGACCAACCGGTTCTCCGGGTAGGGCAGTTCGGCGTACAGCGTTGCCGACAGCGCGTCTTCTTCTTCGCGCTGCTCGGTGCCGGGTAGTACTGTGCCGCAGCCACTTCGGTCAAGCCCGTCGCATATCCCGTCGAGGCTCGTCGTCCAGGGCGGCAGTGGATTGTCGACGCCGTACTTGGCGGCCATGCGACCCCAGACCTGATTGCGTGCGACGATGCTCGACAACGTCGCGATCGGTTCGCCCTCAGGACTCACGGGCTCACCGGATGGATCGCCGGGCGGGTGCGGGTCACCGCATTCGTCGTCACACCGACCTTGGGCAGCGCGACTCCGATCAGACAGTCGCGGGTGATGATCTCGACCAGCTGATCCTCGGTCCAGCCGTCGGTTCCCGCGGGACGCACCGGCATCACCATGAAGCGGTGCTTCTGGTTGGAGTCCTCGACTCGGACCTCCACGTCCTCAGTCAGGTATAAACCGAACTCCGCGAGCACTTGTCGTGGCCAGCGCACGATACGACGGCGAAAGTTGGGCGTGCGATACCACTCCGGTGAGTTGCCCAGAATCGGACGTGGATAACACGAACACAGCGTGCACACGATGACGTGGTGCAGCGTCGGCGTGTCTTCCAGCACGTGAAACGCCGTGAAATCACTGGGCGTCCCGAAACCGGTGGGTTGCAGCCAGTCGACCCCGACTTCCTTGCTGGCGGCCATCGGATCACCGAGAACCAGCTTTTTGAACTCCGCGTCGAGCCACGCTCGCGCCACCAGATGAGCGGCAGGTGTTGGACCGATCTGTTCAGCGAATTCGGTGAAGTGGCGGTGCTCCTCAGCGGTGAAAATGCCTTTCTCGATGCATAATTCGCGAAGCGCGATCTCCAGGACTTCGAAGTCGGTGATCTCGTCCACCATGGGCGCGGCCGTGCGGTCATGGTCGTGGTGGTGATCGGTCACGATGCGACCTCCAGCCATCGCTCGGGAATCTCGGTCTGCAGGGTGTCCTTTGCGGGACCGGTGTAGTTGTGCCACAACTCGGTCATGGTGAACCGCACGATGTAGAACCATTCGGGCTTCTGGTCCGGCCCATCCCAAGTCTCGTCCTCGGCGGCAGGGCTTTCGTAGGACACGACCGCGATCTCCCCCGTCGCGCCACGCACATACTCTTGAGTGCGGGTGTAGAGCAGCACGGGAAGCTCTCGCACCATGACCTTGTCGCCAACCTTGAACTTCGGCTCGCCAGCCTGTCCGGCGAACACTTGCGGGTCGCCCTTGCCGACGGCGTGCTTGTGGTGCCGGTTGCGCTTAACCGTGGACGGGTCGCCTTCGAACTTGGGTTCGGCCGCCAAGGGCTTTCCACCCAAGCCGCCCGCGTACCGTGCCTTGACCTCGGCCATGCGTTCAGCCAATTCACTCAGGCTGATGTGGTGTTTTTCAGCGAGGACACGCGCGACGGCCAGCAGCCAGCGTCCGTAGTACGGAAGCCCGAGGTAGATCGTGCGACCGACGTCAACATTGCCCATCCGCCGTCGCTCCTCGGACAGCCAGATTCCACGCCAGCCGAGAACTTCACACGTGACGTAGGTGTTTTCCTCCCACACCTCATACTGCTTGTTCTCGAACTCGATCGGGGCATCCGGCTCACCACCGACATCGTGCGGGGTCTTGGTGTAGGCCCTAAATCGTTCGTGATCAATGAGATCCGGCGTCGGCGCATCGGGCAACTCGGGGTAAGAAGATTTCAGTCGGGCAACCAGTTCCAGTTGTTCTGTCCGATCAGAAGGGGTCGTCATCAGCATTCCGTTCGTCGTTGCGACCTGAATACACTTCACTCCTGCGACGAACATCGCGCAACCACCATTCGAATGCGGTGACGAAGGTATCCGACGATGTCCGCGGGATCGCCGACCGGACATGTCACCTGAGCCCCCACTCCTGGTACCGGCCGGAAAAAGCATCCTGTAGCCTGCCCTCGAATGTCGTCTCGTGGAGGAGAATCACATGACTTCCGGCGTCGAACAGTTGGAGTTCCAGGCCGAGGCGCGCCAACTCTTGGACTTGATGGTCCACTCGGTCTACTCCGACAAGGACTCGTTTCTGCGGGAGCTGATCTCCAACGCCTCGGATGCGCTGGACAAGCTGCGTATCGAGGCGTTCCGAAACAAAGACCTCGACCCCGATAACACTCTCACCGCGGATCTGCACATCGAGATCGACGTCGACGCCGAGGCCCGTACCCTGACCATTCGCGACAACGGCATCGGCATGACCCGGGCCGAGGTGGTCGACCTGATCGGCACGCTGGCCAAGTCAGGCACCGCCGAACTGCGTCAGCAACTACGAGACGCCAAGAACGCCGCGGTGTCCGAGGAGCTGATCGGCCAGTTCGGTATCGGCTTCTACTCCACGTTCATGGTGGCCGACAAGGTCGAGTTGCTCACCCACAAGGCCGGCGAGAGCGAGGCCATCAAGTGGGAGTCCAGCGGCGACGGCACCTACACCATTGAAGCTGTCGAGGATGCGCCGCAGGGCACGTCGGTCACGTTGCACCTCAAGCCGGTCGACGCCGAGGACGCGCTGCACGACTACACCTCGCAGTGGAAGCTGCGCACGCTGGTCAAGAAATACTCCGACTTCATCGCCTGGCCGATCCGGATGGAGGTCGAGAAGCGATCCGAGGAAGACGGCGAACAGACCGTCACCATGGAGGTCGAGACCCTCAACTCGGGTAAGGCGCTGTGGGCCCGGCCCAAAGACGAGGTGTCCGACGAGGAGTACAAGGAGTTCTACCGCCACGTCGCGCACGCCTGGGACGAGCCGCTCGAGGTCATCTCGATGAAGGCCGAGGGCACGTTCGAATACCAAGCGCTGCTGTTCATCCCGTCGCGGGCCCCGCTGGACCTGTACGAGCCGGACGCCTCGATCGGTGTGCAGCTCTACGTCAAGCGCGTCTTCATCATGGGCGACTGCGACCAGCTGATGCCCCGATACCTGCGCTTCGTCAAGGGCGTGGTCGACGCCCAGGATCTGTCACTGAACGTCTCCCGCGAGATCCTGCAACAGGACCGGCAGATCAACGCGATCCGGCGCCGCCTGACCAAGAAGGTGCTGTCGACCATCAAGGAACTGCAGTCCGAGCGGCCCGACGACTACCGCACCTTCTGGGAGCAGTTCGGCAAGGTCCTCAAAGAGGGCCTGATGCGCGACTTCGACAACCAGGAGACGTTGCTCGAGGTCTGCTCGTTCGCCTCGACGCACAGCGAGGACCAACTCACCACGCTGGCCGAATATGTCGAACGGATGAAAGACGGCCAGCGGCAAATCTTCTACGCGACCGGCGAATCGCCCCAGCAGATCCTCAACACTCCCCACCTGGAGGCGTTCAAGGCCAAGGGCTATGAGGTGTTGCTGCTCTCCGACACCGTCGACGAGATCTGGCTGGGATCGGTCACCGAATTCGACGGCAAGCCGTTGCAGTCGATCGCGATGGGCGACGTCGACCTCGACACCGAGGAAGAAAAGTCAGCTCATGAAGCCGAACGCAAAGAGCAGGAGGAGGCGTTCGCGGACCTGTTGACCTGGCTGACTGAGACGCTCGGCGAACACGTCAAGGAAGTGCGGCTGTCGAGCCGTTTGACCGACTCGCCGGCCTGCCTGATCACCGACGCGTTCGGAATCACCCCGTCGCTGGCCCGGATTTACCGGGCCACCGGCCAGGACGTCCCGGTCGGCAAGCGGACCTTGGAGATCAATCCGAACCACCCGCTGATCACCGGGCTGCAGCAGGCCCACAAAGACCGCGGCGACGATCCGACAAACGGTGAGACCGCCGAATTACTCTATGGCGCGGCTCTTCTGGCCGAAGGTAACGCACCAGAGGATCCGGCGCGGTTCGCCGAATTGCTGACGAACCGGTTATCGCGGACCGTTTAGCCGCCGGCCTTCCCGCCCTTGACCTGCCCGTGCTTGACCTGGTTGAACGGCACACCGCGGTCGGCGGCGTACTCGCGCGGGAAGTTCAGCACCCGCTCGCCGATGACGTTGCGGGCCAACTCACTGGTGCCGCCGCCGATGCACGCCGTCTGACGAGCCAGGTAGCGCAGACCGGCTTCCAGGCCCTCCCCTTCGGCGCCCACGACACCGGCGGTTCCGGTGATGGCCAGCCCGGCATCCATCTCCAGTGTCACGGTCTCGGCGTGGAAGAGTCGCAGCAGGGTTCCGGCCGCGGGCGGTAACGAGCCGTCGTTGACGCCGCGGAAGATGTGCGCACCCAGTTGTTCGCCGACCGCCCGGTGCACCAAGGCGCGCCCGGCGATCTGCCGCACATGCTCGTTGTCGGACTGCCCGGTCTCCGCGGCCAGTAGCGCGTAGTTCACCGGTGTCGAGCGGCCGCCCTCGCTGCCGCTGCCGCTGGCGAATTCCGAACCCATCCCGACCGCGCGACGCTCGTGATACAGCTGGCGCGACGCCACCGACCAGCCGTCGTTAACCTCGCCGACCACCGCGTCGTCACCGACGTCGACGTTGTCGAGGAACTCCTCGCAGAACTCCGTCGAACCGTTGAGTTGAGTGATGCGCCGCAACGTGATCCCGGGATGGTTGATCGGCACCAGGAACATGGTCAGGCCGTCGTGCTTGGGAACGTCCCAGTCGGTGCGGGCCAGACAAAGCCCGTAGTCGGCGCCGAATGCGCTGGTGCTCCAGGTCTTTGCGCCGTTGAGCACCCAGCGGTCGCCGTCGGGATCGGCACGGGTGAGCACGCCTGCGAGATCCGAGCCGCCACTCGGCTCGGACAACAGCTGGACCAGTACCTCGTCGCCGCGCAGCGCGGCTCCGATGTGCTGACGTTTCTGCGCCTCGCTCGCGGTGTCCAACAGCGTTGCGCAGCAGATGGTGAACGTCGGCGTGTTGAGAATCAGCGGCATCTCATAACTGAGGCTTTCTTCGTTGAACGCCTTCTGGTACTCGTAGTCCAGACCCAGGCCGCCATACTCGCGAGGAAAGCAGATCCCGGCGAATCCGCCTTCATAGAGCCGCTTTTGGAGTTCGCGAGCGCGTAGCCAGCAACGCTCCTCGTCGCGGTGGGCCGCGGGCGGGTGCGCGGGGTCGATGGGCGGCATGTTCTCGGCAAGCCAGGCTCGCGCGCGGGCCCGGAAGCCGTCGAGGGTCTCCGCGGCTGTCACTGCGCCGGCGGTGTCGGTCATCAGGCTGACCTCGGCGCGGTCTGCCCCGCCTGCTGCAGCGCATACACCCTGAGGTTGTGCTCCTCTGGAGTGCCGAACATAGCGCGGTACAAGGTAGCTCGACGCAAGTAGACGTGCAGGTCGTGCTCCCAGGTGACACCGATACCACCGTGCATCTGCACGCAACCCTGGATGATCTCCACCGCCATCTCTCCGACGTAGGACTTCGCGATGCCCGCCGACAACGACGCATCGGGCGCCCGCTTCGAGATGGCGTTCACCGCGGCGGCGGTCGTCGCCCGGCACGCTTCCAGCCACATCTTCATGTCGGCGAACCGGTGTTTGAGCGCCTGGTAGGACGCCAGCGGGCGGCCGAAGCTGTGTCGGTCCAGCGCCCACGCGACGGTGAAGTCGAAGACGGTCTGCAGAATGCCGACCACCTCGGCGCATTGGAGCACCTGCGCGATCTGACTTTGCCGCTCGACAGCGTCCGGGCCGCCGAGGGCCGCTCCGTGGTCGACGTCGACCCCGTCGAATTGCACCCGGGCGTAGTGCTTGACCAGGTCGATCGACTGCTGCGGCTCGATCTGCACGCCAGGGGCGTCGGCGGAGACCAGGAATTGGCGCACGCCGTCGCCGGTACGGGCCACCACGAGCAGCAGGTCGGATTGCGCGCCGCCCTCGACCCGGTCTTTGACGCCGTCGATGCGGTAGCCGGAATCTGTGACCGTTGCGGTGACCGTCGGCTCGTGCGGGGCCCACCCGCGCCCCGGCTCGTACACAGCCCACGAAGCGACCGTCTCGCCGGCGATCAGCGACTCGATCGTCGCCGCATGCGCGTGCGGCTCCGGGGATTCCACCAGCCCCGCCAGCACAACGCTGACCGGAAACAACGGGCCGGGAGCTGCGGTCTTTCCGAGTTGTTCGGCGACCATCGCAAGGTCGGCGAAACCGTCGCCGGAGACGCTGCCGCCACCGAGTTCTTCGGGCACCAGCAGCGCCGTCCAGCCGAGTTCCGCGGCGCGCTGCCACCAGGCTCTCTCGAACGCGACGCCCCGAGAGTGCAAGTCCCGCACCCGACTCAGCGGAACCTCTTTGCGCAGAAACGCTTGGGCGGTGGAGGCGAAGAGTATCTTTTCGGGAGAATCGACGGCAGTCATAGTGTTGGCTGGGCCTCTCTGGACCTGGCTGGACCTGGCGTCCCAGTCGGTGGTCGCGGGTGAACCGATAGTAGCAATGAGCTATACCGTAAGAGATACCGGAGTTCAATCGATAATGATGTCGACGAGCCACGCACGCCATGGCTGACGCGGACGAAGTGCCACCGGATGCCGCCAAGGCGAAGCTGGAAGCGATCGCGCTGGCCGAGCAGGCCGAGGCCGAAGCCGCCGAGACCGAAGCGCTCGCGGCGGCCGCCCGAGCCCGCGCCCGGGCCATCAAGCTACGGCGTGAGGCCGAGGCCGAGGCCGAAACGCCAGCCGAGGTGACCGCGCCCGGGCCCGATAAGGCCAACGAGGCCGATGAGCCCGATGAGCCGGCCGAGACCGCACACACACCAGAACCGGCGGGCCGGCGACGGGCCGGCGTGCCTCTGACGCTGTCCGTTGTCGCGGTTGTCGGCATCGTCGGACTCCTCGGCGCCAGCGGGTGGATGGCCTGGCAGCATCACGACGTCGTGCAGGAGCAACAGCGCGCCGCGGCCTACGTTGCGACCGCCCGCCAGGGCGTCGTCAACCTCACCTCGCTGGACTACAACAAGGCCAAGGAAGGCGTCCAGCGCGTCCTGGATATCGCCACCGGCGAATTCAAGGATGATTTCCAAAGGCGCGCAGAAGATTTCGAGTCGGTGGTGAAGGACTCCAAAGCAGTGACCGAAGGGGCCGTCGCCGCGACCGCGATCGAATCGATGAACAAAGACTCCGCGGTCGTTCTGGTGCTGGCCAACGAACGCGTCACCAACATCGCGGGCGCCAAAGACCAACCCCGGACGTTTCGGTTCCGGGTCAGCGTGGTGCACGACGGCGACGATCTGAAGTTATCGAAAGTGGAGTTCGTGCTGTGAGCGACGACGACGCAGGAGTCGACGTCGGGCCGACCGAAGGCGTCGAAATCGACAAATCGACTGATACCAACGAAGACTCAGGCACCGGCCAAGCCAGACGTCGGGTTGCTGTGATCCCGGTAGTCCCGCTGGTGTTGCTACTGGCCCTGTTGACCTCTGCCGGACTCGCCGGATGGGTGTACTTCACCCAGTACCGACCCGACCAGCAGACCGACAGCGCGGTCGCACAGACCGTCGTCAACGCCGCGCGCGACGGCACGGTGGCCTTGCTGTCCTACAAGCCCGACACCCTCGACCAGGACCTCGCCGCCGCCAAGTCCCACCTCAGTGGCGACTTCCTGAACTACTACAGCGACTTCACCAAACAGGTCGTGACGCCGGCCGCCAAATCCAAAGGGGTGACCACGACCGCTCAGGTCGTCGGCGCGGCGGCGTCGGAACTCCACCCGGATTCGGCGACGGTGCTGGTCTTCGTCAATCAGGTGACCAGCAGCAAGGAACGGCCGGATCCGGCGATGGCATCCAGCACCATCAAGGTGTCGCTGACGAAGGTGAACGGCCAGTGGCTGATCACCAAGTTCGATCCGGTCTGATGGACCGACTCCTCAGCCGGCCGCGGACCGCTCGCCGGGCAGGGCTTTGACCGTGGACGGCAGCCCGTACAAGGCGGTGGCGTTGCCGCGCATGATCCGGTCCCGCTGCGCCGCCGGAAAACGGTTGATGGCGTATGCCGGTGCGTCGTAGCTCCAATGCGGATAGTCCGTGGAGAACATCAGGTTGTCACCGAGATCCATCATCTCCACGTACCCGCGGAACTGTTGAACGTCGGCATCTTCCAGCGGCTGCGTGGTGAACCGGACGTGCTCGCGGACGTACTCCGACGGCCGGCGCCGAACGTGCGGCAGATCGCCACGGCGCGCCGCCCAGATCCGATCCATCCGCCACATTACCGGCATCGCCCAGGTGAATCCGCCCTCGACGAACACCACCCGCAGGTCGGGGTGCCGGTCGAAGGCGCCGTCGAACACCAGGCTCATCAGATGAGACACATACAGCAGCGGCCAGGATGCGAAGAAGTCGTGCCAGTGCGCCGGATTGCCGACCGGGTAGATCGGGATCAGCTCGAACGGTGTCTGTCCCATCAGGTGCGTGGCCACCGGTAGACCGCTGGCCGCGGCGGCCGCATACACCGGATCGAAATGTGGGTTGCCAAAGGGGATGCCGCGCGTCTGCGGTGTCACCAAGACCTGCGCCATATACGGGTGACCCGCCCACCGCCGAATTTCGCGCGCCGCCAGGTCGGGTGCCTGGGTGGTGACGCTGATCGATCCACGCCAACGGCCGTGAGCGTTGTGGCGATCCAGCCAGACATCGGCCAACCAGTCGTTGTACGTCGCTTTCAACACGTGTTCGGCCTGTGGCAGCTGGGCATCGCACATCGGTTCCAGCGTGGCGATGCCGACGCCGGCGTCGACGAGCAGTTGCTTGGCCGCGTAGTCGGGATCGGTCCCGGCGAAACCGCCGCCGGGCGGCGCCGCATCGACCCGCATCGACATCGTCTTGTACGAATCAGGGGTGTCGTAGAAGTGCGGCAATGGGGTGACCGCGTTGCCGGTGGGCCAGATCTTGTCGACCCATTCCGGCGGCGCGTAAGACTTGAGCACGTCGGTCGACACCGGCATCGGATGCACATCGGTGTCGACGATGGCGACCGCGATCTCGTCCTCAATGTGCGCTTCGGCGCGTTCGATGATCGTCACCGGATGCTTCCTTCCGTCGGAGCGGTGAGCCCGTAGAGTTGGGCGGCGTTGCGCCACAACACGTCGTCGCGTTGCGCGCTGTCCAACCCGGCGGCGGCGTCCTCGGGTGAAACAGCGGACCAGTGCGGGTAGCCCGATCCATACATCAGCAGGCCGCCTTTCCCGGAGAACTCCATCCAGGGTTGCATCTGGCCGAGATCCGTTGGCCCGTCGAAGGATGACGTGCAGAACCGGACATGGTCGGGGAGAAAGTCGCTGGGATA
>NZ_JBYCLD010000258.1:0-3781 GCF_057473725.1 Mycobacterium sp. TH-M11
ACGGCCCCTTCTTGAACGGCCCGACGCTGGTGGTGTCCAGCCTGGTGCCCTCCGGGGCGATCATGATCGACAACCCTTGCCGTGCACGCTCTTCGACTTGATGCAGCGATTCGACTGCCGCTGTCGGGTTGTCCCGGTCGACGAAGACGGAGTCGAGCACCTTGCCCAGCGTGCCCATGATCGGGTCGCTCTCGAGTTCCTTCTTGCCGACGGCAACCCAGTTGTCTCGGATCAGTGCCGCGGCGATGACAGGGTCGACCTGGTTGCGGTGGTTGAAGATGAAGACCGCAGGCCGCTGCGCGTTGAGGTTCTCCGCACCGAGAGTGTTCAGCTCAACACCGCTGGCGGCCAACAACATCTGCGACCACGTGGACGTGAAGAAGTTGACCCCGCGGCGCCTGCTACGGGTCAGCAGCCCGATCCCGACGGCGCCGGCCGCGGCCGGCACCATCGAGCCGATCCCAGCCAGCGTGCGCAGTTGCGCGGTGATACCGCCGCCGCTGCGGCTGGTGAACCGCAGAATCGGCCAGCCGCGCCGCTTGGCGACGGCGGCCATCTTGCCTTCAGGGTTGGTCGGCCGCGGGTTGCCGACCAGATGCATCAGCGCGACGTCTTCGTCGCCGTCGGCGTAGAAGTAGCTGTCCTTGAGATCAATCCCGTTCTCGCCGGCGAACTTCTGAACCGCAGCGGCCTTGCCCGGACCCCACAGAATCGGCGCAACCACACCGCCGGTGAGGACTCCGTCGTCGTCGGTCTCGAACTTGTTGGTCAGCGTGTTCATGATGCCGAGGAACCGCGCCACCGGTGCCACCTGGATGGTCAGCGCCGAGGAACTGAGCACCACGGTGTGCCCCCGGGCCAAGTGTGCGCGCACCAATTCGCGCATTTCCGGGTAGATCCGGGACTCAATCCGTTGCAGGAACAGCCGCTCGCCGATCTCCTCGAGGTCGCTCAGCATTCGTCCGCGCAACGCCGCGGAGGCCTTGCCGATGAGCTCCTCGAACTCGATTCGGCCGAACTGATGATTCAGCCCGGCGGTGACCATGCTGAACAGCTCGCCGACCCCCATGTCGCCGCGCCGCAAGCGTTCCTGGGTGAGGATGACGGCGGTGAAGCCGGCCACCAGCGTCCCGTCCAGGTCGAAGAACGCGCCGATCTCAGGTCCGGGCGGGCTGGCCATGATCTCGGCGACCGACCCGGGCAGCCGGAGATCGCGCGCACGGCTCATGATCCCACCACCGATCTCGTCGAGGTGCCGGACGGATCGAACGACGCCGGCACCGCCTGCGCAGCGGGATCACCTGCCAGCGAAAGGATTTCATTGAACCCGTCGAGCAGACATTGAGCGAACAACGTCTCGTCGCGGATGGCAGCGCGATCGTAGCGCGCGGTGATCGTGCAATACCCGCCGCGGGAGATCAGCACCACCATCATCGCCACACCGGGCAATGGTCCAATCCCATACTGCCGCAACACTTTGGCCCCGACGAGAAAGGTATCGCCGGGATAGACCGGCACATTGCTGGCCTGCACATCGGAGCCAACCACCGAAGCCGTCATCGATTCCAGCAGCGGTGCCGGCAGCACGCTGAGCACCGGCGCGATCGAACCGATGATGTCCATCGCAGGCTCGTCGCGCCGCTGCGTCATCTGCAGGCGGATCTTCTGCATCCGAGTGACCGGATCCTTGGTACCGATCGGAGCCGCCAGGTTCACGCCGGTGAAACGATTGCCGCCGGCCGCATCGGATTCGGCGCGCAAGCTGACCGGCACCGCCATCGGAAGCGTCGCGACCGGCACGCCGAGGGCCTCGTGGTATCGCCCCAGCGCGCCGCACAGGCCAGCCAGATAAGCGTCATTGATCGATCCGCCGCCGGCTTTCGCGGCCCGATGCAGATCGGATAACGGGATGTCGATGGCCTCGCTGCGGGTCGCCAAGCTGCGGCGGCGAAGCAGTGGAGACGGTTCGGCGGCGCGACTGACGACCCGGGCGCCCGATCGGGCATAACCCAGCACACCCGTCAGCGCGGCGCCGGGGTTCGAGACCGCCCGTCCGACCAGCGACGCCGCGCCCAACAGCGCACCGCCTGCCCCCTTGGCGACGTTGACAGCCAAATTGTTGAGCCCCTCGCGCATCAGGTCGTTGGCCGACAGGTCCTGTGGGATGGGCTGGTTCGGGATCGGCTGCGCCGGCGGATCGCGCTCCAGGTCGTAGATCTGAGCGAACATCTCGACACTGCCCACACCATCGGTGACGGCGTGCGACAGGTGCAGTAAGGCCGCTGCTTTACCGTCGGGGAGACCTTCGATCAAGGTCGCCGTCCACAACGGTCGGGCGATGTCCAGCGGCGACTGCACCATCACCTCAGCCAGATCGAACACCTGCCGCAACGACCCTGGCTCCGACACGCGGATCCTGCGGACGTGGTAGTCCAGGTTGAAGTCCGGATCGACCACCCACCGCGGCGCGGCCGTCGGCAACGTCGGGACGACGACCTTCTGCCGCAACCGCAGCACTTTCCGCGATGCGCTCTCGAAGCGGGCCCGGAACCGCTCCCAGTCCGGTGTGCGGTCCAGGATTTCCAGGGCCATGATCCCCGAGCGCGTGCGAGGATTGGCCTCGCCGCGATGCAACAGGTAGTCGACCGGTCCCAGCGCCGTGGGCAGCCCGGCCGCGTCGACCCGCTCAGCCATTGACAGCCACCAGCGTCAACGCCGCCATCACCACCCAGACCTCCCGTTTCGACTCGGCCGCGCATCCAGTTCTGCAACGCTACGGGCAACTCCAACCTAGTCTGCTTGGCGCGGCGGTGGTAGCCGATTGTCCGGATCGCAACGCGAGATCAAACACGTCTGGGTCGCGCCGTGAATTACGCTGGCGGAAAGCCGAATTCGAAACGACCAACTAGTTGAGCGCGGAGTCGCCCTAGCCGGCGGATACGGCGCGCTGATGCGCCGCCCCGGACCGCGACCGCGCATACCGGCCGTACACGACACCCAAGAAGTCGGCGACCGCATCCGCCGCCAGCCTCGACCGCACGGTGGCAAACAAGTCGAAAGCATGGTGGGCGTTGGGCAGTTCGGCGTAACCGACGCTCGGGGCGCCGCCCTCGCGCAGTGCCTCGACAAACGCGCGGGCCTGAACACTCGGGACCACCGAATCGCTCTCACCGTGCAGCACGAAGAATGGCGGCGCATCGCGGTGGACATACGAGATCGGGGAGGCCAGTTCGAAGAGTTCGGGATTGTCGGCGTACGACTCCTTCATGACGAAAAGCTCGAGAAACTGCATCGTCATGTCGTGCATCTTCGTCGGATCGGTCAAGTCGTAGACGCCGTAATACGGCGCTGCGGCTTGGACAGTGGTGTCGACGTCCTCGAAGCCCGGCTGCAGTCGCGGATCGTTGGCGCTCAGGGCGACCAGCGCGGCCAGGTGGCCCCCCGCTGAACCGCCCGTGACCGCGATGAACTCCGGATCGCCGCCGTAGTCGGCGATGTTGTCGCGCACCCAGGCCAGCGCGCGCTTGACGTCAATAATGTGCGCCGGCCACGCGTTGCGGGGGCTCTTGCAGTAGTCAATGGAGACACAGACCCAGCCGAGTTCGGCCATCCGGCCCATCAGCGGATAGCCCTGGGGCCGTCTGCCGTTGACGGTCCATGCGCCGCCGGGAATCTGCAGCAGCACCGGCGCCCGATCACCGGCCTTGACGTCCCGATGACGCCAGATGTCGAGCATGTTGTCGCGAACATTGGGGCCGTACACGATGTCCGATGTCTCGGC
>NZ_JBYCLD010000259.1:0-14295 GCF_057473725.1 Mycobacterium sp. TH-M11
GAGATGTGGTTCACCGAGGCGCACTGGCCCGCATTCCGCCGGGTCGACTTCCTGCGCGCGCTGCGCGATTACAGCCAGCGGCATCGCCGCTACGGCGCCTGACCCGGCGATCGCGAGCGCGGCGTGAGCCGGGTGCGGCGGGTCGCCGCCGTCGGCACAGTGCCACACTGAAAGGCATGGCTGCGCTATCGGCCTTGGTGTTTTGCGTCAGCTGGTGGCTGGGGCTGTACCTGCTGGGTAGAGATCCGCGCAAGCCGGTGCTCGTGCTGGCGGCGCTGGGTTTGTGCAGCTTCGCGGTGGCGGTGGCGCTTGATGCGGTGCGGCTGGTGACCCACTCGGCGTTGCTGGGCCACGTCGAGATCTATCTGGTCGCCGTGCCGGGTGTGGCCTGGTTCGCGGTGCTCCTGGAGATCGCCCGCGCGGACGACAACGGGCGCGGCCGCACCATCGAGGTGCTGCTGGTCGGTGGCGCCGGCGTGCTCACCTTGGCCGGCGCGGCAATGGCCGGCACGGTCGAGGGCCCGCTGCGGGTCGGCCACGTGGTGATGAGCATCGTGATCTCGGTGTCGACGTTGGGCGCGATGGTCGTTACGTTGCGGCGACGGACCCGGAAGATCCCGCTGGTCGGGCTGGTGATCACGGCGACGTTGTTCTTCGCGCTGGCCAACGCGATCCTGATCATGCCGCTGGGTCTGGTGCCGAGTTGGCTGGCGCTGGCCTCGACGGGCTGCGACGTGCTGGGGCTCGGTGTGGCGGTGGCGCTGTGGGACGCGTTCGACGAGGGTCAGGCACTGCGTGCCGATATGCTGCGCTCGTTCACCGGCACCGGTGCAATCGCGACGCTGCTCGGCGGTCAGGTGTTGATCGGCCTCGCGGTGACCTCCCGGCAGACCACGACGCAGACCGCGCTGACCGTACTGCTGTTCACCAGCCTGGCGATCGCACTGCCCGTTCAGGTGCTGGCCGACCCGCTGGCCGGGCTGTTGGACCGGCTGGTGTTCTCCCGATCGCCACTGTTGCGTGCCGATCGAGAAGCGTTGCGGCGCACGCAGTCCGCGCTGCCGCTGCGGTTGGCCGATCCGCTCGACGGCGTCGACGACGAGACGTTCGCCCGGCTGACCCGTCGCGCCCTGGGCCACTACGGTGACTTGTCCAAGCTGGTCGCCAACCCGTTGACCGCACTGCCCTGCATCGACGAGCGGCTGGCCGCCCGTGGCGCACCCGATCAGCCGCTGGAGCGGGCCATCGAACTCAAGGCGCTGCTGGCCGACCGGATTGCGGCGCTCAAACCGCGCGACGGCGGCGACTTCGGCACCAGCGAGCAGTGGCGCCACTACAACTCGCTGTATTTCCCCTACGTCGTCGGTGTGCGCGCCTACGCCCAGAACGCCACCGCCGCGGGGCTGGATCCGACCGCGCGTCAGGCGTGGCAGTGGTTGGTCACCGAGGTGCCGCAGCGCTCGCTGCATAACTGGCAGAACGCCGCGGCCAGGCTGATCGCCGCCGATCTGCGCGGCCGGGTGGCCGTCTCCAGTTAGCGGGCCAGAAGGCTGCTTACGGGATTTCGTAGGTGCCGTCGAGTCGGGCGCGCGCGACGACGTGTCCGGTCATCGCCCGGAGGACATCAGCGAGGCCGAAGGTGTCACCCAGCTCCGTTCGATGGTCGAGGGCGAAAAGCTGGAACACGTAGGAGTGCGGTCCGTGCGAGGGGATGGGCAACGGGCCGGCCCAGCCGCGACGGCCAAGGGCGGCCTTTCCGTGTTTGAACCCCGGAGTCGGACTGGGACTGCTGAGCCCATTCTCGGAGATGCCCGGCCATGACGGGTCGATGCCGACGGTCAGGCCGTGGGTGCTGGCCTTGCCAAACGGTACGTCAGGGTCTTGCACGATGAGCACGAGTTCTACGGCCCCGGCCGGCGGTGTCGTCCAGGCAATTGCCGGTGAAATGTTGGCGCCGAATAGTCGACCGCGATGCCGCTCCGGGATCGAAGCGCCGTGGGCGAAGGCGGGGCTGGTGAGGGCGAAGTTCTCCGGCGCATACAGGTCCGGATGGGCCCAGACCAGGGTGTGGTGTCCGACGCGGCGGTTGCGCAGCGCGCGGCCTAGGAGGCCGAGCATGGTCATTTCCTTATTCCGCGTTTGTGTCGAGGGTCCCGCTGACGTAGACGTGGTCGCCCATCCGGGCGTCTTCGCCGTCGAATGGCGCGAGCCCGCAGGCCGCGAACAGGTCGTGGGCGGTCCGGGTGGTCACATCCCAACCACGGTCGGCGAGATAAGGGGCCACCTCGTGACGCTCGCCGAAGTAGACCAGGTTGGCCATGTCGGGATCGAAGCCGTGCACTCGCCAGCGGTCCGAGATGCGTTGCATGCGCTGCTTGAGGTCTCGCTCGTCGTCCGGCCCGGAATTGGTCTCGCTCCCGGTGGCCAGGCGGCTGCCCGGTGCGCTCAGTTCGGTGATGGTGTCCAGCAGGCGGTCCTGCGCCTCGGGCGGGAGGTAGCCGAGCAAGCCCTCGGCGCTCCAGGCGGTCGGCTGGTTCGGGTCGAAACCGGCGCTGCGAAGCGCGGCGGGCCAATCGTCACGCAGATCAGCCGGAGCCACCCGCAGTTCGGTGGCCGGTGCCGCGCCGCACTCGGCCAGCACCCGAGTCTTGAACTCGATGACCTCCGGTTGGTCCACCTCGTAGACCACCGTCCATGCAGGCCACGTCAACCGGTAAGCCCGGGAATCCAGTCCTGAAGCCAGAATCACGACTTGTTCGATACCCGCGTTCGTCGCTTCCAGGAAGAACTCGTCGTAGAACTTGGTGCGAGCCGTCGCCATGTCGGCCAGGCGCGCCCCGTCGGCGACATCGCCCAATTCGGCCGGGTCGAGATCGCCGGTGGCCAGCCGGGTGAGCAGGTCGACGCCGACCGCCCGGACCAGCGGTTCGGCGAACGGGTCGTTGATCAGCGGACGCTCCGCGCGGGTCGCCATCGCGCGGGCGGCCGCCACCATCGTCGCGGTCACACCGACGCTCGATGCGAGGTTCCAGGAATCACCGTCATATCTCGATGAGTTGGTGGACGTCATGTCTTGCTCCGATCTGATTCGTGAGGCTGGCCATCTTTTAGGTAACCTAAAGACCATCTTGTAGGTACACTAACGAATCGTGGAGACAGATGCAACCGGAGAGCTCGACGAGTCGGGCCTCGGCGTTCACGTGCGATCAACGGTGTGGCGGCTCTACCGCAGATTTCGCAGTGAACGTCCAGAAGGCAGCCTCGGAGACAAAGCTCTCGAGGTTCTGACCAGGCTGCACAAGCACGGACCGCAGACTCTCACCCAGCTCAGCGAATACGACCAAGTCGCTCCTGCCTCGATGAGTCAGAACGTCAACCGGCTCACCTCTGCCGGCTACGCGATTCGCACTCCCGACCCGAACGATCGTCGGAAGGTGCTGTTCAGCACCACTCCTGAAGGCGACGAAATCGCTCTCGCCGCCCGCGTTCACCGCCACGCCTGGCTGGATGCCCAACTCGGGGCGCTCAGCCCCGAGGACAAGAACGCGATCGCCCGCGCCTGCGTGCTGCTGGGCAACATCGCCGGGCAATGAGACTTTAGGTCAGCTAGCAACGGAATACCTGGTGTGGATCACGCCGTTGACCAGCAGATGGCAGTGCCTGGCAGCGCCGAGTGTCGATCTGGCAGTCGCTGGTCGGCAGGCTCAGAGGTGTTCCACCCGGATATCGCAAGGAGTTCCGACATGACCGCTGTTACTCCATTGGCCGCCCGGCCCTTCGACGACTCGACCGACTCGCTGCTGCGCTTCGCCATGCGGCTCGACGCGACGCTGAGCGGCGCGGCCGGCCTTTTCATCGCGGTGCTGGCGGACCCGCTCGCCACGTTGACCGGCCTCAGTTCTGTCGCCGAATTCAGCGGCGGCGCGTTGCTCGCGCTCGCCGGCCTGGCGGTGTACGCCCTCGCGGCGGCACCCGATCTGCGCCGGGTGGGCCGCGGCTTGATCGCCGGCAATGTCGCGTTGACGGTGGCGACGCTCGTCGTGCTGGCCGTGGGGGTCCTGCCGCTGACTGACGCCGGAGTCGCCGCGATGTTCGCCACCAGCGGCTACTTCGCGCTGATGGGCTACCTGCAATACCTCGGAGTGCGCCGACTGTCGGCGTGACTCCCGTCCCGCCGGTGCGGGGCGCCGCCGTCAGAGGTTGCGGTGGGCGTCCCCGCATCGGCCTGTGCCCGGCGGCCGCGCAGGTTTCGCAATTTCGTGACCGCCGTTCTGAGGCGTCGCGGCTCTTAGCGGGCTTCACCCCGTCGTGCGAACGCCGGCACGCCGCCCGATGGCCGCTCATGCCGGCCGGTTCGGCTGGTCGGTCAGTTCGACTGAGTGCTCAGGGACACTGCCCCTTGCTTAATGTGTTCAGCAGCTCCCGATATGGGCCCAAGAGATAGATGGTGTCGCCCGGTTTGAGGCGGATATCGCCCGGCGGGTGCAAGATAGGCAGCCCATCGGTCTGAGTGATCGCGATGACCCGAATGGGGGCGGACAAGGCGGCCAGGGGCACGCCGTCGAAGTCACTGTTGCTCGTCACGTGCATCGCGCCGACCACGAAGGACAGCTGCCCCACCGAGAACGTGTCCAGCACCTGCAGGCCCATTGCAGCACCGACGAACCAGGGTGCGGCGAGTTCGATGGTCGACCGGGTGTTGACGAAGCCGAATCGCTGCGCCAGTGCGACGCCCATCGCCCGATCCGAGACCCGCATCACCAGCGGAACGTCCGGCTTTCGAACGGTCGGCACCAACTGGCGGTCGAGCATGTGAGCTGCCACAATGCCGGTCTCAATGTTCGCCATGTCGTCGCCGGTCAGCATCGCCACCGCCCGAGCGTGCTCCACCCGCGCCGCGTGCAACGTCTGCGACAGGGTGGCGTCGCCGAATATCACGGGAACGTTGAGATCACGCGCCGTCGCCAAAAATCGGTTGCCCTCGTCGCGTTCGATCGCGGCGACAGCGTAACCGGCGGCGCTCAAGTCGCTGACCACACGAATCCCGAGCGTGCCCAATCCGACAACGACGACGTGATCCTGCAAGACACTCACCGCGGCACGTTGGGCGGTGACGAAGAAGCGGCGCGACAGCAGTAAGTCGGCGACGAAGGCCACCAGCAACGCGACGATGCTTGCTCCCCCGAACATCATCCCGATCGCGAACAGCCGCAGCCATGCTGGTTGGCTTACGAAGGCAAAGTCGCCGTAGCCGGTGGTGCTGACGGTTTCGACGGTGAAATACAACGCGTCGATCCAATTCATTCGCGGGTGCCGGTAGCCTAGCCGCAAGACCATTGTGGAAACGATTGTCAACACCAGCACGCCGGCCAGCACCGGAAAGAAAGCGGGGTTCAGGTCGTTGACGAGGGCGCGGAAGGCATTGACTGCTCGACGCACTCGTCGTTGGAACGACGACGTAGGCTGGCTTGGGTCCGCAAGGGCCAGACCTTGGGTGTCCGCCTCGTCGCTGGTAGCCAGCAGCACCGTCCAGTCGCTGGCGCGCACTCTGTGGTCGGGGCCTGGGCAAACGTCCACCTCGCCGGGAGTGGGGGAGTTCTCACCGTGCGTCACTGCCACCGGTCTGACATCGCCGTACAGTTCTCGCAACGTGCCGTCCCGCGGCGCTTCATTGCCGGAGATGATGAACTGCGCCCCGGCCGCCTTGACGATGTGCACCGCGTCGGCCAGACACGCTTTGACGATCGACGGCGCCGCGAGGTCGGCGACGTCGAGTATCGCACCTGGGCCGTGGCCATCGCTCAGCGCTTCACGCAGCACGTCGTTGCCCAGTCGTGCCACGACGTGTATGTCGGGGTTCGCCTTCCTTGCCAGCAAGGCGATCTCGAGATTGCTGGCTTCGTCGTCTCCGGCGCAGACCACGGCACGCGCATGCGCGATCCCGGCATCGGCGAGGTCGCCCTCGGTGTCAACCTGCGTGTGGTCGAGCCTGGCAACGGCAGCTCCGGCATTTTTGAGTTCTTCGACTATCGTCGTCGTCAACGCACCGCTGCCGGTCACGATTACTTCGTTCATTCCATCACCTCAGGTATTTCGGCGGTATGTCCGCGCGACCAATGGCCCTGCATCCGCAGGTCACCGCAGCGCGGTTGACGGGTACCCCGAGATCCGGCCTCCGTGTGGGAAGCCGCACGGGCAGTCGAACTGAACTGGTTGCAGGTCATCCGCAGGAGGCCTTACAGCTTGCGCAATCGCAACCGGTTGATCGAATGGTCGGCGTCCTTGCGCAGCACCAGCGTGGCCCGTGGGCGGGTCGGCAGGATGTTCTCGATCAGGTTGGGCCGGTTGATCGAACGCCAGATGTCGCGGGCCGCGACCTCGGCCTGCTGGTCGGTCAGCCCCGCATAGTGGTGGAAGTGCGACGCGGGGTTGGCGAACGACGTCGAGCGCATCGCCAGGAACCGCGAGATGTACCACTGCTCGATGTCCTCGATCCGCCCGTCCACGTAGAGCGAGAAATCGAACAGGTCCGACACCATCAGCGTCGGTCCGGTCTGCAGGACGTTGAGGCCTTCCAGGATCAGGATGTCGGGATGGCGGACCACCTGCTTGGCGTCCGGCACCCGGTCGTAGTGCAGATGTGAGTACACCGGCGCGCACACGTAATCCGAGCCCGATTTCACCGACGTGACGAAGCGCATCAGCGCCCGCCGGTCGTAGCTCTCCGGAAAACCTTTGCGGTGCATCAAGTTTCGACGGGCCAACTCGGCGTTGGGGTAGAGGAATCCGTCGGTGGTCACCAGATCCACGCGCGGGTGGTGATCCCAGCGGGCCAGCAGCGCCTGCAGCACACGTGCGGTTGTCGACTTGCCGACCGCTACGCTGCCGGCCACACCGATGATGAACGGCACCGGCCGGTCGGGATTCTGCTGTGGCTCACCGAGGAACTCGGCGGTGGCGGCGAACAGTCCCTGGCGGGCCGCGACCTGAAGGTGCAGGAGCCGCGCCAGCGGCAGGTAGACCTCTTCGACCTCGCGCAGGTTGACCTGCTCGCCGATACCGCGCAGGCCGACGACTTCTTCTTCGGTCAGCGGCTGCGGCGTCGACATACGGAGTGCGCGCCACTGACGTCGATCGAACTCCACATAGGGGCTCGGCTCGCTGGGCCGCGGCATGGCAATCAGTCTTGCAGCCGTTGGCGCGCCGTCAGCGGCTGGGGCAATGAACCCGATCGGTCGACCGCCTGATGGAGCGTCGCGCCTTGACCCGGTGAGTTGTGGCGACGGCGTCCATGCGCGCGAGTTCGACGGTGGCTGCCGTCATCACCGCCGCTGCACCTGCCAGCGCGATCAACCCGATCCGGCCCGTTCGGAGCGACTCGCCGAGGACGGCAACCCCCAGTGCGGCCGCCACCACGGGCTGGGACACCTGCAACGTCGGCATCGATGCGGTCAGGGCGCCGGCGCGGAACGCCGACTGCTCCCAGGCGAAGCCGCCGATCGCGACCAGCAGCCAGGCGTACAGCTGTGGCTCCCGGGCCACCGTCCACCCGTCGTCACCGAGTCGGGAGACGACTTCTTTGGTCAGCACCGCAAAGACGCCCCAGAGCGAGCCCGAGACGAAGGCGTACATCACTGCAGCGACGGTGCCACCCCAGATTCGGGCGGTCACGACGCAGCCGATCAGCAGCGGTCCCAGCACCGCCGCCACCGCAACCCAGGCGTGCGCAGGTGCGCGCGAATGACCGGCCTGTGGGTTGCCGACCGTGACGATCACGATCACCGCAGCAGTCAGTACGGCCGCCCAGATCCATTCCCGAGCCGTCACCGTGCGGTCGGACAGCCGCGCGCTGACAGGCAATGCGAAAAGCAGCGAAAGGACCAGCAATGCCTGTACCAACAGCACCGAGCCGTGGCCCAGCGCCGCCGCTTGCAACCCGATGCTCAGCAGGATCAGCGTGACACCCACCCGCCAGCGCCGATTGCCCAGCAGCGTCACCAGCAACCGACGGTTGCTGAGAGATCTGTCGGTAATTCGGTGCGCGGCGCGCTGTTGGAGGACGTCGCCGACCGCGACGCACAGCGCGGCTCCCAAGGCCAGCAATGCGGCCAAGTTGCTTGTGGTCATAAATTGTCTACTCCGTCGATCGTTTATCGGTAAGCCGCCGGTGGCCGGCGGCACGGGACCGCGAGTCGAGTACCCGTTCTGACGACGAGATAGCGTTAAGGGCGTGCGTTCCGCCACCGACGCTACCGCGCTGATCCGCGAGTACCTGCTCCTCGGTTTGCGCTTCGACCGGATCGAAGCGGGCTACGTCGACGCTTTCACCGGTGACCCGGCGCTGCGCCAGACGGTGGCCGCCGAGCCCGCACCCGACGCGGCCGACCTGGTCCGCCAGGCCCGGCGGCTGATCGAGGCCTTGCCGGACGTGCCACGGCGCAACGGATTTGATCAGCAGCGCGCCGACTACGTGGGTGCCCACCTGCGGGCGCTGGAATGCGCGGCCCGCAAGTTCGCCGGCGCCGACATCGGGTTCGTCGACGAGGTGCACGCCTACTTCGACGTGCGCATCGCCAAGGGCGACACCGAAACCTATCGCCAGGCGCACGCCCGCCTCGACGACGCGCTCGGCGGCAGCGGTCCGCTGGCCGACCGGATGGAAGCGCATCGGGTCGGCGAGGAGATCCCGCCCGAGCGGTTGGCGACCTGCATCGAGGCATTCTCCAGCGCGCTGCGCGATCGGGTCCGCGCTGACTATCCGCTGCCGGACACCGAGACCGTCGAGTACCAGGTGGTGACCGACAAGCCGTGGTCGGGCTTCAACTACTACCTGGGCGACTACCGCTCGACGGTGGCAGTCAACGCCGACCTCAAACAGCTGATGTCCAACCTTCCGCGACTGGTGGCCCACGAGTCCTACCCCGGGCACCACACCGAGCACTGCCGCAAAGAGGCCGGCCTGGTCAACCGCAAGGGTCAAGCCGAGCAAACCATCTTCCTGGTCAACACCCCGCAGTGTCTGATGGCCGAGGGGCTGGCCGACCTGGCCCTGTATGCGGCGATCGGCTCGGGCTGGGGGAGTTGGGCAGGCGAGATTTACGCCGATCTGGGCCTGCGATTCGACGGCGCGCGCGCCGAAGCGGTGGCCGAGGCGTCCGCGGCGCTGGCCGGTGTGCGTCAGGACGCCGCGTTGATGCTGCACGACGAACACCGCGACGCCGACGAGGTGGCGGAGTTTCTCCGGCGCTGGCTGCTGGTCAACGACACCCGGGCCCGGCAGATGCTGCGGTTTCTGTCGTCGCCGTTGTGGCGTGCCTACACCAGCACCTACGTCGAGGGTTATCGGCTGCTGCGCGGCTGGCTCGATGATCGCCCCACCGACGTCAGCCTCGTCGAGCGGTTCGGTCGGTTGCTCGACGAGCCGTTCGTCCCGTCTGGGCTGCCCGCGTGAGGTTCGCCGAGCGTGCACTGAGTGCGAATCCGCCGACGGATTTTCGGACTGGATGCACGCTCGGCGGCGTCGACGAGCCGTTCGTCCCGTCTGGGCTGCCCGTTTAGACTGGTGGGCGTGACTGCCGCACCCGACGCCCGTACCACCTCGTCCTTGATGTCCGCGCCCTTGGCCGACGTCGACCCCGACATCGCCGAACTGCTGGGCAAGGAGCTGGGCCGCCAGCGCGACACGCTGGAGATGATCGCCTCGGAGAACTTCGTGCCGCGCGCGGTGCTGCAGGCCCAGGGCAGCGTGTTGACCAACAAATACGCCGAAGGTCTGCCGGGGCGCCGCTACTACGGCGGCTGCGAGTACGTCGACGTCGTGGAGAACATCGCCCGCGACCGGGCCAAGGCGCTGTTTGGCGCAGATTTCGCCAACGTCCAACCGCACTCGGGTGCTCAGGCCAACGCCGCGGTGCTGCACGCGCTGATGTCGCCGGGGGAGCGGCTGCTGGGCCTTGACCTGGCCAACGGCGGTCACCTCACCCACGGGATGAAGCTCAACTTCTCCGGCAAGCTCTACGAGAATGCCTTCTACGGCGTCGACGCCACCAGCCATCTGATCGATATGGACGCCGTGCGCGCGCAAGCGCTGGAATTCCGGCCGAAGGTGATCGTCGCGGGTTGGTCGGCGTACCCGCGCACGCTGGACTTCGCCGCGTTCTCCTCAATCGCCGACGAGGTCGGCGCGAAGCTCTGGGTGGACATGGCGCACTTCGCCGGCCTGGTTGCCGCCGGCCTGCACCCGTCGCCGGTGCCGCACGCCGACGTCGTCTCCACCACCGTGCACAAGACGCTGGGCGGCCCGCGGTCCGGGTTGATCATGGGCAAGCAGGAGTACGCGAAGTCGGTCAATTCCGCGGTGTTCCCCGGCCAGCAGGGCGGGCCGTTGATGCATGTGATCGCGGCCAAGGCGGTGGCGCTGAAGATCGCCGGCACTCCGGAGTTCGTCGAACGCCAGCAGCGCACGCTGTCCGGCGCCCGGATCATCGCCGATCGACTGCTGGCGGCCGACGTCGCCAAGGCCGGCGTCTCGGTGGTCAGCGGCGGAACCGACGTGCACCTGGTGCTCGTCGACCTGCGCGACTCGCCGCTGGACGGTCAGGCCGCCGAGGACCTGCTGCATGACGTCGGTATCACCGTCAACCGCAACGCGGTTCCCAACGACCCGCGGCCCCCGATGGTCACGTCCGGGCTGCGGGTCGGCACCCCGGCGTTGGCAACCCGCGGCTTCGGTGACACTGAATTCGCTGAGGTCGCCGACATCATCGCCACCGCGCTGGCTGCGGGAACCTCCGCCTCCGACGGTCAAGTGTCGTCGCTGCGCGACCGTGTCACCCGGCTGGCCAGGGAATTCCCGCTGTATGACGGCCTGGAAGACTGGTCGCTCGTTTAACCGGGCGACGCGCAGCCACGTCGGATTTCACGATAACTGTGTACGCGGGTTATAGTTACTTTTATGGCAGTCAAACCTGTTGCTGACGCGTTGATGCTCGAACTCGAGCCCGTGGTGGGCGAGAACATCGATCGCCACCTCGCGACCGAGCAGATCTGGTTCGCCCACGACTTCGTGCCGTTCGACCAAGGCGAGAACTTTGCCTTCCTCGGGGGACGCGACTGGGATCCCTCGCAGGTGAGCTTGCCGAAAACCATCACCGACGCGTGCGAGATCCTGCTGATCACCAAGGACAACTTGGCCGGCTACCACCGCGAGTTCGTCGAGCACTTCATCCTCGAGAACAACTGGGGCCAGTGGATCGGCCGGTGGACGGCCGAGGAGCACCTACACGCGATCGCGCTGCGCGAGTACTTAGTGGTGACCCGCGAGGTCGACCCCACCGCCAACGAAAACGTGCGCTTTCAGCATGTGGCGGAGAAGGGCTATCGCGCCGACCACTACTCGAAGATCGAGACGCTGGTGTTCATGGCGCTCTTCGAGGGTGCGCACGCCCTGTACTGCAACAACCTGGCAGCGCAGATCGAGGAGCCGGTGCTGGCCGGACTCATCACCCACATCGCGCGCGACGAAACGCGGCACGAGGAGTTTTTCGCGAACCTGGTGGCGCATCTGCTCACCTACACCCGCGAGGAGACGATCGCGGCCATTGCTGCGCGCGCGGCAGAGATCGACGTCGTCGGCGCCGATATCGACGCCTACGCCGACAAGGTGCGAATTGTCGCCGAGGCAGGCATTTTCGGGCCCGACCAACTCAAGCGTGTCATTTCCGACCGCATCACCGCCTGGGGCGTGGCCGGCGAGCCTTTGTTGCGCCAGTACGTCGTCGGCTAGCCACGGAGCTTGTTTCGCCGGCGGGGCCTTCCGGCGCGCCTGCGCGGCGCGGATGCGCCAACGCGGGTACCGTCGCAATCGATGGCTAGCGACATGCTCTGCTATCCGGGCGGCGCCTCTCGACTCGACTTCGAAAGGACCGCCGGCCCCGGTCCTTGCGCCGCGGCCCCCGCCGATTCGTCCGTGCGGGCCGCACGGGCATCCAGCCCGGTGGGAACGTCTCGTGCGCATGGGTGGCGGTGGGGACTCCACCCGCATGCGGCGGCGAACCGGGCGATGAGTTTTCAGGAGCGCTCGTGACTGATTCTGCAGCGGTTTCCCAGGACTCCATCAGGACCTACGTGCTCGACACGTCGGTGTTGTTGTCCGATCCGTGGGCGTGCTCCCGCTTCGCCGAGCACGAAGTCGTGGTTCCGCTGGTGGTGATCAGCGAGCTGGAGGCCAAGCGCCATCATCACGAGCTGGGCTGGTTCGCCCGCCAAGCATTGCGCCTGTTCGACGATCTCCGCATCCAGCACGGCCGCCTGGATAAGCCGATTCCGGTTGGGGCACAGGGCGGAACGCTGCATGTCGAACTGAATCACAGCGATCAGTCGGTGTTGCCGGCCGGGTTCCGCACCGACACCAACGACTCCCGCATCCTGTGCTGCGCGGCCAATCTCGCGGCCGAAGGCAAGCGGGTCACACTGGTAAGCAAAGACATTCCGCTGCGCGTCAAAGCGGGCGCAGTGGGCCTGGCCGCCGACGAGTACCACGCGCAGGACGTCGTGGTGTCCGGCTGGACCGGCATGACGGAGCTGGAAACCAGCGCCGATGACATCGACGTATTGTTCGCCGACGGCGAGGTCGACCTGGAGGGTGCACGAGACCTGCCGTGCCACACCGGTATTCGGCTGCTGGCCGGCAGTTCGCACGCTCTCGGCCGGGTGAACGCGCACAAGAAGGTCCAGTTGGTCCGCGGCGACCGGGAAAGTTTCGGACTGCGCGGCCGCTCCGCCGAACAGCGGGTGGCCCTGGATCTGCTGCTCGACGAGTCGGTGGGCATCGTGTCGCTGGGCGGCAAGGCCGGCACCGGCAAGTCGGCGCTCGCACTGTGCGCCGGCCTGGAGGCCGTATTGGAACGGCGCACCCAGCGCAAGGTGGTCGTGTTCCGGCCGCTGTACGCGGTCGGCGGCCAGGAACTCGGCTATCTGCCCGGCAGCGAGAGCGACAAAATGGGTCCGTGGGCTCAGGCCGTCTTCGACACCCTCGAAGGACTGGCCAGCCCGGCGGTGCTCGAGGAAGTGCTGTCCCGCGGGATGCTCGAGGTGCTGCCGCTGACCCACATCCGGGGTCGCTCGCTGCACGACTCCTTCGTGATCGTCGACGAGGCGCAGTCGCTGGAACGCAACGTGCTGCTGACCGTGCTGTCACGGCTGGGGACGGGATCGCGGGTGGTGCTCACCCACGACGTAGCCCAGCGCGACAACCTGCGGGTCGGTCGCCACGACGGGGTCGCGGCGGTCGTCGAAAAGCTCAAAGGGCACCCGCTGTTCGCGCACATCACCCTGCATCGCAGCGAGCGGTCGCCGATCGCGGCGCTGGTGACCGAGATGCTCGAAGAAATCAGCGGCGCCCCGATCTAATCGGGACCGGTAAACTCCGGGCGTGCCGAAGCGACCCGACAGCCAGACATGGCGGTACCTGCGTACCGTCGGCGGCGTCGCGGCAGCCGCGGCGATCGTCGTGGGCGGAGTGCTCACCGGACACATCCGGTTCGCCCACGCCAACGACGCCGTTGACTGCGCACAGGTCAAGTGCGTGGCGCTGACGTTCGACGACGGGCCGACTCCGTTTACCGACCGGTTGCTGGGCATCCTGACGGCCAACAACGCCAAGGCAACGTTCTTCGAGATCGGCAACAAGGTCGCGGCCAACCCGGCCGGTGCCAAGCGGGTCGTCGAGGCGGGCATGGAACTGGGCAACCACACCTGGGAACACCCCAACATGACGACGCTGCCCGCCGCCGACGTGCCCAGCCAGTTCTCCCGGGCCAACGACGCGATTGTCGCGGCCACCGGGGTGACGCCGAAGCTATGGCGTCCGCCGGGCGGGTTGACCGATCCGGCCGTCAACGAGCAGGCCGCCAAAGCCGGTCTGGCGGGAATCCTTTGGGACGTGATCCCTTTCGACTGGATCAATGATTCCAACACCGCGGCCACCCGGCAGGTGTTGATGACCCAGATCAAGCCGGGCTCGGTGGTGCTGCTGCACGACACGTACTCCAGCACGGTCGACCTCGTCGAGCAGTTCATCCCGGTGCTGAAGGCCAACAACTACCACCTGGTGACGGTCAGCCAACTGCTCGGGCCGCGGGCTCCGGGCAGCGTTTACGGGTCGCGGGAGAACGGACCGCCGGCCAACGCGTTGCACGACATTCCGGCCTCGCAGATCCCGTCGCTGCCGAACACGCCGTCGCCGCCGCCGATGCCGAACTTCCCGATCACCGACGTGGCTGGCCAGAATTCGGG
>NZ_JBYCLD010000260.1:0-2704 GCF_057473725.1 Mycobacterium sp. TH-M11
AATGCCCTCGACCTGGACCTGCTGAACGCCATCACCGAAGCGATGCGACGCGTCGACGGACCTGTCGTCATCACCGGTGCCGGCCGGTGCTTCTCGGCCGGCGTCGACCTGCGGGCTCTCGCCGACGGCGGCATGGATTACGCCGGGCGGTTCGTCGCCGCGCTGTCGGAGGCCTTTCTGGCGATCTACGACCACCCCGCGCCGGTGGTCGCCGCGGTCAACGGCCACGCGATCGCCGGCGGCTGCGTGCTGGCGATGTGCGCCGACGTGCGACTGATGTCCGGTGGGACGATCGGCCTCACCGAGTTGTCGGTCGGTGTCCCGTTCCCGGTCGCCGCGCTGGAGATCTGCCGCGCCGTCATGGGGGCATCGTCGACCCGTGCGGCGTTGGGCGCCAAAACCATCGACGCGCACACCGCGCTGGCCCGCGGTTGGGTCGACGACCTGGTCGCGGGCGATGAGCTGCTGGACAAGGCGTTGGTCGTCGCGCGCGAGCTCGGCCAGTACTCGCCGGCCGCATACGCCGCCACCAAGGTTCAGCTGCACAGGCCCGTCCGCGCCGCGATCGACGCGGGTACCGCCACCGATGCCGACGTGCGGGCCGGCTGGATATCGGTGGAAACCCGCGCCCGGATCAACGGGTTCCTCGAGTCGCTGGCCCGCGGACGCTGAGTGTGAGCCTCTGGATCGCGCACGCCGAGCGTGAGATAAGCGAGGAGATCCCGGCGCCGCCGGACGCGGTCCGCGACTTCTACGTCGACCTCGACAACATCAAAGAGCTTCACCCGCTGGTGGTTTCGGTCGAGGGTCGGTCGCACGACCAAACAGCTGAGGGCTACCGGAAGACCTATCGGGTACGTGACCGGATCCCGCTGGGGCCGCTGTCGATCGGCATCGTCTACTGGGCGCAGGTCCAGGTGCCTACGCAGGGCGATGTAATCACCCAGGCGCGGCAATTTCCCGGCGTCCGGCTCAACGGCACCGTCAGCTTCGAGCCGACTCAGCGGGGCACCCGCCTGACCGAAAAGATGAAGATCTCGGCTCCCCGTCTGCTGGCCGCGGTGACCCAACGCGCGGCCGTGGCCGCCCACGTCGAGATGCTGGCCGGTATCCGCCGGCACTTTCAGACGCGGTGGCCTCGGGGATAGGGTCGCAGACTTTGCCATCAGTGGTCACCTGTGACGGCTACGGATCGGCGCTCCAGTCAGTGGTCGAGGTCTCCGGGTGGGTCGGTGTCGCCGCGCAGCAGTTCGTCAGGATGGTGGGCGTGGTTGATTTCGGGTGGGCCGGTGCCGTCGGTCCAGCCGAGTCGTCCGCTGTCGGTGACCACCGTGCGCAGTTCGCCGCGGGTGACGCAGGCGTGGTCGCAGCCGCAGAGGAAATGCAGCTTGTCGGCGTCGGTACGGCCGCCGCGGTCCCAGTCCGGTGAATGATGAACTTCGCAGCGGTAACCCGACACCAGACAGTTGGGGCGAGTGCAGCCGCGGTCGCGCGCGTAGCAGATCAGCCGTTGGTCGGCGGTGGCGATGCGTTTCTGGCGACCCAGATAGAGCGGTCGCTCGGTGTGATTGTCGAACACCGCCAAGTAGTGGATGGCGTTGGCGGCCATGCGGATGAGGTCACGCATTGGCACCCGGGAGCCGCCGCCGGTCCGTGCGGGTGGCGGCATTGGTACCGACGGGTCGACGGCGGCGTGGGCGGCGCGGTCGAGTTCGGCCAGCGTGGTGGTGACGACCACGGTGACGGGGTGGCCGCGGTGGGTGCCCAGGCCGCCGGAGGCGATCGCGGTTTCCAGGCCCAGCTTTAGCGCGTCGTGGCAGCGTTGGGAGGGGGTGCGCTCGTCGCGCGCGCCGGGGTCGGTGTCCTCAGGTTGGTGGCGGCCGGGCCGCACCGCGGCTTCGATGGCCTCGAAGTAGGCGCGGGCCTGCGGATCGAGTAGTCCGGTCAGCCGCGACATGCCATCGGGCCCTTGCCCGCCCAGGTGGAGTCCGCGACGGCGCGCCCTGTCGTCGTCGCTGAATTGGCCGTCGGGGTTGAGGTAGTCGGCGATCCGCTCACCGAGCCGGGTGATCAGCCCGGCGTCGAGTTTGGTCGCTTCGCAGACCAGCCGGTGTTCGGTGGCGGCCACGTCGGTGGGCGAAACGGTGGCGGGTAGTACGTCGAGTGCTCGGCAGATCGCGCGGATGTGGTCGTCGCCGACCGCACCGGCTTCCACGGCGGCCGCTAACTTCGACAGCTCCGGGGGGACCGGCGGCCCGGCCAGGCAGCGGCGGGGCCGGATCCGGGCGGCGAGTTTGAACCGGCGGGTGATCTCGTGCGGCGTGATGCGCAGCCGCTTCCACAGTGCGGCCCGCGTTTGCGCGGTGGACGCACTCTCATCGGGCGGATCCGCGATTTCGCCGAAGATCCGGTACATCAGCCCGCGGTTGGTGCGGTCCTGGGTCTCCAGCCGCTCGGCGACATCGACCCGAAAGTCGTTGCCCACCATGCATGACGACGTGTCACGCAGCACGTCGTGGGCAGCGTCGATCGCATCGAGAGCGGTGCTGATGCGCTCCCGTGCCTGCTCGGCGCCCAGTGCTGAACCCATGCCTCGACGTTATGAAGCAGCACCGACACATCGACGATCGGCACACCGCTGAAACCCCGGCCTGTGGATTAAATCCCAACTGTGGATACCCGCCCAAACGGTCGCCCCGATCTG